>CAZORO010000556.1:0-3795 GCA_964581845.1 uncultured bacterium | reverse complement strand
AGAAAATCGGCATAAGTGGATTTTGAGGGGTTTTACAATGGTTCTATTAGTGTTGCCGGTGTTAGGAGTCCAGGCAGAGGAAAGGATGGGAACTCCAGCGTTAGTCAATCCGGCGGTCAGATCCCCACATCGCGCTTCGATCTCTTTGGATGGGAAGTGGGAATTCAGCACCGATCCCAATAACCAAGGTGAATCGGAGGAATGGTTCCAACCAGGCAAAGCTTTGCCTTCACCAGAATCGATCCTGGTCCCGGGTTGTTGGGAAGCTCAAGGATTCGGTGGACCCGGTGACAGCCATCCATTCACACCCGAGAAAAGCATTCGCCCCTTAAGGGGATCTTATATGGGAACAGCATGGTACCGTAAAGCAGTTCCTATTCCTCCGGATTGGGAGAAAAAACAGGTCTGGCTCAAGGTGGGGGGAATTCATGCCCAGGGATGGATTTGGATCAATGGTAAATATGCCGCACATGTTTTTAACTACTGTGGTTCATACAAGTATAACATTACGGATCTAATTCATCCTGGACAGGAGGCCCTTATTGCCATCAAGGTTCGCAATGATATCACCAGCCGTAAAGGCTTGTTTGGCTGGATCCAGCGTTTTGGAGGTCTTTACCGCAGTGTAGAGATTGAGTGCACTCCCAACATCTTCATCGATGATGTATTTGTGAATGGGAACTTGGACGAAGAACAAGCAGAAGTCCATGTATCACTGCGTTCATGCGATAAGGATGACTCATCGCCCTCTATAACGATGGCAGTGGATTTGGTGACAAGTAATGGAACTCATGTTGGTTTGGCAACAAAAAACTGCACGCTCATTCACGATGATACCGGGGAATGGATCATCACTGTTCCGATCACCGGCCTTATCCCCTGGTCTCCAGAAAACCCCTTCCTGTATACCGCCAAGCTGACACTCACTCATAATGGAAAAGTGTTGGATGGCTGGGAGGAACGTTTTGGGGTCCGCAAACTGGAGGTCCGGGGAGGAGACTTCTATCTGAATAATCAACGTTATTTCATTCGTGGTTTCGGCGACGATTATATTTATCCAATCACCCTTTGCTCTCCAGCTTCAAGGGATGAGCACCGGAAGCATCTGCGAAAAGCCAGGGAATACGGATTCAACTACGTTCGTCACCATACTCATTGCGAAATTCCGGAGTTTTTCGAGGCCGCGGATGAAGTTGGCATCATGGTTCAACCTGAGCTGCCCTATTATGGACCTACTCCATCCGCTCAGCAAAGTGAATTTTTCCTTCCCGAAGAAGACCTTAAGGAGCTGAACACTCACTATCGCCGTTATGTATCCTTTTCCACTTACTGCACCGGCAATGAGGGACACTTGGGTACGCCCCTCGATGAACAAATATACAATTTGGGGAAGAGGCTCGATCCAACGCGGCTGTTTCAGCATCAGGATGGGGGAAAGAACACTCCCACCAACTCGGATTTCTTTACTGGACCGGTCACGCCATGGAAGCCTGGGACCGTGGATGGATCACGTCCATTCTTCGCGCATGAGTATATGAATCTTGCCACGGATGAGGACCCCAGGTTGTCCGTTAAATACACCGGAGCTGTCTTACCTCCACGGACCCCCGAATCTCTTGAGGAAGAGCTGAAGACCGCCAATCTTCCAACAGAGGTTGGGTATAACTGTCTTGATGCCGGTAACCGTCTCCAACGCATTCACCAAAAGTCAGGGCTGGAAAGTGCCCGTTTGGATCCCGCCTGTGATGGCTATATTTATTGGACATTGATCGATGTCGGCTCTCCAGCGGCTCAGGGTTTGTTTAACCAATTCTGGAATACAAAACCGAATGGCTGGACATCAGAGGAGTTTTGCTGCTTCAATCAACCGGCTGCTATACTCGCCAAAATGAAATCCGAATGCCTTTCGACCGCCAACTGCAATCTGATGGAGGGTGAAGAGTGTGAGATCGAGTGGTGGCTATCTTACTTTTCTCCTCAGGCTGTTCATCATGCAGCAATTACCTGGAATCTCATTACAAGTAATGCTGTATTGGCCACTGGAGATATCCCCAATGTCAGCGCCAGTTCTGGGGATGTCAAGCCGATTGGTAAGTGCACAATCACAATACCTCCTATCCCCAAACCTGTACATGCCCGCCTCATTGCATCATTCCAAGACTCGCGAACCTGGAATTCCTGGGATTTGTGGCTGTTCCCGAAGGTTGATCCCAATCCTGACCTTGGCAAAAGGCTCTGCGCATCTCCTTCGGTCTTCCATCTGATAGGAGACCTTTATCCAGGAATGGACGAGATATCACCTGAGAAAACATCAGACCGGGAAGTTTACCTGACAGACTGCTACGATGAAACTGCCTGTGCCTTATTACAGAAGGGTAGAAGAGTCCTCCTACTCAATCTACAGGGAGTCACTCCAGGAACAGCTTTGGGGTGGTGGACACGTAGTCCCCAAACAGGGACCATCGTAGCACATTCTCCAGTTCTCGGTGACTATCCACACGATGGTTTTCTCGACCGCCAATTCTTCCGCCTTCTCGGCACCGCATCACCGTTAACTGATCTGTCTCTCCGGGAGGTGGAACCAGTTGTCATCGGGCATGGGAGCGAGGGATATCTTGTCTCGCTTTTCCAGGCTCATGCAGCAAAGGGGCGGCTGTTGGCTTCGGGCTTGCATCTTTTGCCGGATGCTCCCGAGTCGAAGTACCTCCTTGACCAGATGATTCGTTGCGTCACTTCAAGCGCCTGGGATCCAAAGGGCAGACTCGATCCTGAAGAATTTCTTAAGGCATGGAAAAGCAAACAAACTGAATAAACCGGTATTCTTGTAGAACTGATATATTGGGAGTGAGTTTACAGTCGAAGGATGAGCAAGGAGGATTTCATGATGGGTGAAAAAACAGTATTCCCAAGAGAATTTCCAGGTATCCATTACTATTCAAATGAGGAGGAAGAGGCAGTCCTCCGTGTAATTCGTAGCAAGTCCCCTTTCCGCTACTACGGAGCATCCTTCCTGGAGGAAGTCAATCACCTCGAGGAAGAGTTCTGTACCCGGTTGGGGCGCAAATATGCTCAAGCAGTTTCCAGCGGAACAAATGCTCTAGCCACGGCGATGGCCGCGCTTGGTGTTGGTCCCGGTCAGGAGGTACTGGTACCTGGTTTTTTGTGGGTATCAACTGTTTCTGCTGTCATCCGTGCTGGCGCCATTCCAGTTCTTGTTGAGATCGATGATAGTTTCACGATGTGCCCTCGGGATGCCAATAATAAGATCACGAAGCGAACCTCCTTGGTTATTCCAGTTCATATGTGTGGACTTCCCGCGAATATGCCTGCCATCATGGAGGTTGCACAACAGCATGGTCTTCGTGTTCTGGAGGACTGCGCGCAGGCGAATGGCGCTTCGCTTCATGGAAAACTAGTTGGTTGTTTCGCCGACATTGCGATGTTCAGCTTCCAGATGAATAAGGCGATTACCGCTGGAGAGGGAGGCATGGTGACAACCGATGATGAGGAACTGGCATTACGCTGCAACGCAGCTCACGATGTCGGAGTTCCTTGGATCAACAACATGCCTGATGACAAACACCGGATCCATTTGTGGGGGATGGGAGCACGAATGAGCGAATTATCCGCCGCGGTGATCCGTGCCCAACTCAACAAATTAGATGTAATTGTCACGCATATGCGAGAGACCAAGATTCGCATCAAGGAGCAATTATCCGATTTGAAAGGTTTGGCTTGGAGAAGGGTGGATGACCCGGATGGTGATGGTGGGGCTTTCATCATCGCTCAATGTGA
>CAZORO010000555.1:0-3812 GCA_964581845.1 uncultured bacterium | reverse complement strand
TGTTTCACCGAAACCGCCGCCAATCGTCAGGGTAGCCCCCCTTGGCCCGGAGTAGGGATCAAAAGGGAGATCCTTGGAATTGATCATCACCCCACTCAAGAAGTAGGAGTTCGTGGAGGCGAAGGCCGATACAGTGGAGGTTCCATGGAGTGGATCGTCAGGCCCCCGGAAGGTATAAACTGTCCCACCGCTCACACAGAAGGCATCATCCTCGCCGTCCAGAATCAGGTCCGCGATTCCAGCGGGCAATTGGTCTGTATCCACGATGATGTTCGACTCGCTCTCCTCGATGATGTCATCTCCATCGGTGTTGATCAGGCTGAAAATCCTTCCCGATATGGTAAAGAAAACGGGATCCACCACGGTGGCCGAACCAGCTATGAGATGGCCATGGCTGTCGAAGTCGAAACCGCCGTTGTAATCGAATCCATTAAAGAAGGCACCACCCACTGGGCGGAAAGCGGGTGTTCCGAGGGGATTCGTAATAACCAGTATTTCACCCGTGCCCCCGCCATCCGCGGTTTGGACTAGGATAGAACCTGAGGGGATGCCGCAGGGATTTCCCGGCGGAACAACCCTGGCTTGCGCCCCGCTCCAACCAAAGAAACCGGTCAGAATCGGGGCGATCAATTCGGAAATTTCCCCCTCGTCATCAAAGTCTCCATCGGTGTTGAAATCGGAAGCCAGTAGAATGGTCTTATCCGGGGGTCCACCGGGAGCCGAGCTATTGTCGACAAGGACCATCTGAGTGGCATTGAGTACCGCGATCCCGGCGATATTCCCAAATGGCCCTTGGGCTATGATCGTTGTGGTAACTGTCTCCAGGTTGATTCTGGCGATTTGGGTGTCGAGATAGGTTCCGATGGATGCGTACAGAACGGAGTCATCATCCGGATCGGCCCCTAGGGCCCCCGCGAAGCTGCGTGGCAAGGGAATTGAACCTTCCATGTATCCACGAGGAACCGAGGTGAAGGTTAGTGACTGAGCGAAACTTGTCCCAATAACACAAAGGAAACAAAGAGAGACTGATAACAAACGCCACACCATGATAGACCTCCTCCATACAGGATGTGTCTTCTGGAGAAAGAAGTGGACCTTTACCAGCCCTTCTTTCACGCGGTAGTAGCGCCGGAAATAAAAGCGCCCCTTCCGGTGAACTCGAAAGGGGCGCCATATTGAGACATGCCTGGCCATCCGCCTTCTATCCCCGAAGAAGACTACGCGGAAAGCGGACAGGGCTCGATATTCTGGCTCGCGGATCTCTCTACTCACCGCGCCTTCTCAGCCGGTTGGCCAATGGCATCGTGCGGTTTTCGTCCCCGCTTACAGCGACGGGTTCGCGCCGGCATCTCACCGGACTTCCCGATTCTCCTGCCGCTTCACATATGTTGAACAGAAACTACTGGCACTCACCTACTGTGTCAATAGCTCTCCCGTGGTTTCAAACCGTATCGCCTCTGATCTCTCGAAATCTGGAACCTCCCCCCGGTGTGCGAACCTCAGGCCGGTTGGAGAGAAGCTCCCACAGGCGGCTGAGAAACTCCTCGGGCGGTTCCTCCTGGAACAAGTATGATTCGTTTTTTTTCTGATGATTGGTTCTGACTGGCAATTGTATTATTTCTCCCATGATAGATCACCCTCCTCCACAGATGTTTGTCCAGAGGTTGAGTTGGTCTTGTCCAGCCCCAGTTTCTCGACCGCTCCACCTCCGCGGAATGCACCGTGGTGAATAACATGGAAGGAGTCTTCCCAAACCAAGGGGAACCCTCCTCCCTCACATTTCAGCTACCATCCCGACAGCCTGATCCTCCTTTCTATCCCTGGATTTACTGAATAAATGTTTCTCGACATCATCCAGAAACGTATAAACAACCGGGATGACCAAAAGTGTCAGAAAAGTGGAGGTGATCAACCCGCCAACAACCGCTCTTGCCATCGGCGCACGTAGTTCTGATCCCGCTCCTATTTTCAATGCCATGGGGGTCATCCCAAAGATCATGGCAATCGTGGTCATCATGATGGGACGGAGCCGGGTACGTCCTGACAGGATCAAAGCTTCCCGCCGCTGCATGCCCCGCTTACGGAGGACCTTGGCGTAATCCACCAACAGAATGGCGTTTTTTGTGACTAACCCCATCAACATAATCAATCCGATCATGGACATGATGTTCACGGTATCTCCAGTGCACAGCAACATCCCTGCCATTCCCAGAATTGAGAGCGGGAGGGAGAGCATGATTGCCAAGGGATCCAGGAACGACTCAAACTGCGCGGCCAAAATCAGGTAGACTGAAATCACAGCAAGCAAGAGAGCTTCAATCATGTAGGTGAAGGTTTCTCTCATATCGTCTGCCTCGCCAAAGAAGCCAACTGTGTAGCCGGGAGCGGTTTCGAGCCGGTCGATGTACTCTTGCGCCCGTTCAAGCGCAGCTCCTAATGGAATCCCGTCTAGATTACCACTCACGACGACCTGACGTGTCATGCCCCGCCGGTTGATCTCGGTTGGCGTGATCCCACGTTCCATCGCCGTAAGCTCGCCCAATGTCAGAAGTGTAGTCCTACCATCCGCATCGTGTCCGATTATTCTCAAGTCCCTGACTTGTGAGGGATCCTCGCGAAGATCCGGCGGCAATCTCAGACGGACATTAATGGCCTCTCCTTCCTCATCCTCAAAGGTGGAGACCTCCACTCCACCAACAAGGGCCGCCAAAGCCTGCGTGATATCCCCTGTCATCACCCCCGCGTCAGCGGCCCGTTTACGGTCTACGACCAAGCGGTACTCCGGCTGGTCAAACTCCATCGAAACCTCAAGGTCCACCACTCCCGGGATTTGCTTGAGCCCGGTCTTCAGCTCTTGAGCATAAGCTTTGAGCTGGTCGATTCTCTCTCCGCGCACTTGAATCTGGAGAGGCTTCTGAGCTGTGTCGTGAGAGGCCGACTCAACCGAGAGGATCAACCCAGGCACTTTTCCCAACCGGTCGCGGACCACTCGACGCATCTCATCCTGGTCACGCTCCCTTTCCCATTTCTCCACCAACTTGACATAAATACCACCATTGCGCACTGTCCCCGCGTCGCCCGCTCCGATAGTGGCGTAGGTTTGGTGGATCTCCGGGAAATCCTTCAGCTCGGCAAGCATGGCCTCCAACCGGTTCCTGGTTTCCTCGATGGAGGCATCGGGCGCGGTCTCAAAACCGATTTCAAACTCGGAACGGTCGTAATCTGGAATGAAGGCGGTATCCAGGTGAGAAAAACCGTAGACCCCCAAACCGAAAGCCAAGACCGCGCTAAGGATGACGGTTCCCCGGTGATCGAGCGACCAGGCGATCATGCCTTTGTAAGCATCCGCAAATCTCTCGAAAGCGGCGTTGAAGTGGTCGAGTAATCTGACAATCCAGGACCTTCGTCCAGTATGTCCTATGTCAGGATCCCTCCAGCGTGAGGAGAGCATTGGATCGAGAGTGAATGAGACAAACAAGGAGACCAATACCGCGAATGCCACCGTGGTTGAGAACTGAAAGAAATACCTTCCCACGATCCCCTTCATGAAGGCCACGGGGACAAACACCGCGATAATCGAGAAGGTAGTGGCGAGTACCGCCAAACCGATCTCGTCGGTTCCCTCCCTGGCCGCTGTATGATGGTCCATCCCCATCTCTAAATGCCGCACAATGTTCTCCCGCACCACAATGGCATCATCAATGAGTAGCCCGATGACCAGTGAGACACCCATCATGGTCATGATGTTCAAGCTCATCCCCATGAAATTCATAATGATGAATGCAGAAATAACCGAGATCGGCAGTGTCAGT
>CAZORO010000554.1:0-3814 GCA_964581845.1 uncultured bacterium | reverse complement strand
CAACGAGATCGAGGGAGTCCGTACGCTGTATAACCGCATTCCTTTTTCTTGCGCTGAGGAGGTTTTCGTGGTTGATGGCGGCAGCCGCGATGGAACCCGAGAGTTCTTCCACGAGCATGGTATCCGGGTGATCGATCAGGTCAGCAAGGGGCGTGGCGAGGCCTTCCGCATCGCGGTAGAAAGCGCGGCCCATGACCACATTCTCTTCTTCTCACCAGATGGCAATGAGGACCCAGCCGATATCCCCAAACTCTTCGGCCTGCTCGATCAGGGCGCGGACATCGCCATCGCACGCCGTTTCGGACCCGGCGCTCACAATGAGGAAGATGAACAGACCTTCCGCTGGCGGGCTTGGACCAACCGCGCCTTCACACTGGCGGTAAACCTACTCTGGAACCGTGGACCCTTTGTTTATGACACCATTAATGGCTTCCGCGCCTTCAAACGCTCCAGCTTCGAGAAATTGAAGGTGGATGGTCCCGGTTTTGTGATCGAATTCCAGTCTAGTATCCGTGCCATGAAACTCGGCCTTGATATCCGCGAGATCCCCACTTACGAGGGGGCGCGCATCGGCGGACAAAGCACCGCCAAGTCATTGCCAACTGGGATCCTCTTTGTCAAACATTTCCTGCGGGAGATCTGGATCGGAAAGTCATTCGTGTGAGGCCATACACCCCACCCCAACCCTCCCCTAATAAAACCCCCCACCCCCACCCTCCCCCGCAAGGGGGGAGGGATTACCTCCCATTCTCGAAACAATCTCCCACCTTGATCCTTGCCCCATTGATGAAATCGGTTCCCAGGATGGTACCTTTGCTTTCGGGACGGACCATCAACAGTTCCAGTGCCCCTTCTCCTGTTGCGGCGATCAACCCATGACGGTCCGCGCGGAGGATCTCTCCAGGCGCTCGAGGTTCCTCCGCTCCTGGAGATGGGACGAGCCTGGTCTTCATGATCCGTATCCGCTTGCCCCGCCACTGCGCGGATAGGCCCGGTTCCGGCGAGAGTCCCCGCACATGGTTATGGATCTTGACCGCCGGCCAGGACCAATCAAGAAGGGTGTCCTCAGTGCGGATGAGAGGCGCGAAGGTGGCCTTGGAGTCATCCTGCGGAATCCGTGGCGCATTACCCTGAGCGATGGCCTCGACCGAGCGCATGACCAGGTCCGCTCCGATTTGTGCGAAGCGTGGAGCAGTCTCGCCATAACACTCATCCGGGCTAATCGCCACTGCTTGTTGTAAACAGATGGGACCAGCATCCCAGGCTTCATTGAGAAAGAAGGTGGTGACCCCGGAAAGCGGTTCCCCCTCCATAATGGCCCACTGGAGCGGCGCCGCTCCACGGTAAGCAGGGAGCAGTGAGGGATGCAGATTGAGCCAGCCCTCCCTCAGAATGGACAAAGCGGTCTTCCCAATTTTCGCGGAGTAGGCCACCACAACGGCCAGATCGGGTTTGAGGTCCCGGAGTAGGCTCCAGGTCTCCTCGGTATTGAATCGCTCGGGTTGGTAAAGTGGGATTTCTGCCCCTTCAGCCGCTTGTTTGACAGGGGCGGCGGACAATTTCTGCCCCCGTCCACGGGGACGATCTGGTTGGGTGATCACCAGAATGGGACGAAAGGGGGATTCTACCAGCCTTTCGAGACTCGGAACCGCGAAAGCGGGTGTTCCACAAAAAATCAGGCGCATATTCTTTCCATCTCTCCCCTTAAGGCATGAAGTATACTATCCTGTAAGTGCCAGAGTTGGAGATGATGATGTTCTTCCGCTTACTCTACTATATGCCAGTTTTATTTGCCCTGATGGTATACCCGTCGGTTGGACAGCAACCCCCTTCTGCCCCTCAAATCCCTGACATTCCTGGAAAAGACAAACTCGACAAGGTGGCCCAGGAATGGGAACAGGCCACCCAAAGGGTTCAGCAGGAGGTGGACTCGGCGGTGGATGCCCTTATCGAGACGGTGGAGAAGGCGGCTCCAGCAGTGGCCGAATCGGAAACGAAACCGGCTACTCCCACCCCAGCCACTCAAAGTTCATCAAGGGAACATCCCCTAGTTTATGTCCTTCCGGTTGAAGGACAGGTCCAGGAAATCCTGATGACCATTTTCAAACGCGGACTGAAGGAGGCCAAGGAGTCCAAGGCCGATCTCTTTCTTTTGGAGATGGATACCCCCGGAGGCGAGCTTGCCATCGCGGAGGAGATTTCTAGAACTCTTCTGGAAGCCGAGGTTCCCACCGCCACCTGGATCAAGAATGAGGGTCTTTCGGCGGGTATGTTGATCGCCATCTCCACCCAGAAGATCTACATGCGGAAACTGGCCTTGATCGGGGATTGCCAGCCAATCCTTCTTGCTCCAGGTGAATACAAGGCGGCGCCTGAGAAGGTCCTTAGCGTCGTACGTCAATACGGGCGCCGTGCCGCCGAACAGAACGGTTACCCGGTCGATGCGGTCCTGGCCATGATTGATTCCGACCACAACTACCAGAGCGCCGATGGTACGATCAAGGATACTACAGGCAAGTTATTGACCCTCACCGCTGATCAGGCGGTCAGGATCGGTTTCGCCGCTGGCCTCGCTGATTCCATCGAGGATGTCCTGGCCAAGGCTAACCTCAACCACGCCGAGATCCGGGAGTTCAAAAAGAATTGGGCTGAATCCATGGCCGCGATCATCGTCAGTCCAGCTATCGCTAGCATCCTGACTCTGCTTGGACTAGCGGCCCTGTTCATTGAGTACAAGACCCCTGGATTCGGCTTCTTTGGAGCGGTGGGCCTGGTCCTTCTGGCGTTAGTTTTCTGGGGGCATGCGATCGCGCATCTGGCGGGATATGAAGGGGCTTTGATCTTCATCCTGGGGTGTGTCCTTCTTGGAGTGGAGATCCTGATTATTCCCGGTTTCGGGATCTTCGGCGCAGGTGGGATCACCTTGATGGTGGTGGGGATTATGATGACACTCCTGCGAGTTCCCATCAACAATCCGTTGTTCATGCCCGAGATTCATTTGGCCGGACCTCTTTTTCAAACCTTGTTGATCTTCATGGGGTCGATCCTGGTGATCTTCCTGGTTCTTAAGTTCCTGCCCCAACTGCACACCATGGAACGGGTAGGCATGTCATTGGCGACCCGCCTGGATGCGGCTCGGGGATACACATCCCATGACACACGTATGCAGAATGAGTTATTGGGAATGACAGGGAAAACACTAAGCCAACTGCGGCCGGGGGGAATTGCCTTGTTTGGCGGAAAACGTATCGATGTGGTCACCGAAGGCGATTTCATTGAGGTGGGCGAAACTGTGAAAGTGACCCGGGTTGAGGGCATGCGTGTGGTTGTTGTTCCGGACCGGACTCGCGTATGAGTGCTATTACGATTGCTGGACTGATTGCGATCGGGTACCTGCTGGCGATTGTGGAGATTTTTGTGCCAGGAGGCATCTTTGGCATCCTGGGGACGGCCTTGGTCATCAGTGGGGTGCTGGGAGCATTCTTTACTTTTGGCCCCTCCGTGGCGATTCCCCTCGGTTTCGGATGTATGTTCGCGGGGGTGGTCCTTTTCGCTTTTTGGGTCAACTTCTTCCCCAAGTCCTGGATTGGTAAAAAGATCAACCTGGAGGCGAGGAATACCAAAACAGAGGGTTATGTCTCTCAGGCGCCTGAGATGGCTGATCTAGTAGGGAAGCAGGGAACCGCCCAGACGGATTTACGTCCAGCGGGGGTGGCCACCATTGGGGGACGCCGGGTGGATGTGGTTACCGAGGGTATGTTTATCGAGAAGGGCTCCGCCATTGTGGTGGCAAGCGCTGACTCGAATCGTGTGG
>CAZORO010000553.1:0-3820 GCA_964581845.1 uncultured bacterium | reverse complement strand
CGTTACCAGATCTTCCTAAATCAGGTAATCGAGGGACTTCAAAAGAATCATCCCGGAGTGTGTGTCACCACTTATTCCTACAACGAGAATCACACCGACCCTCCCCAGAAAACTCCTGTCCACCCGAACACCACCGTCTTCATCACCACCAGTGCCTTCTGTTCCGCGCATGGCATTGGAGACACTTTCTGCGAATCACGGCAAGACTTCCGGAAACTCCTTAGAGAGTGGAGCGCACACACCAAGAGGTTAATCATCTACGAGTATGACCCTGTCCCTTACAGCGGCGCGCTGCCCTGGCCGATGTGGTCCGCGCATATCCATGAGATGCCGCTCTACAAGCAGATGGGGATCCGTGGCTTGTCTTACGAGGGGCAGAACTCCTGGGCGGCTTACTATCCGAACTACTATGCCGCCAGTCAGCTGATGTGGGACAGCAAGCAGGATGGAGAAAAGGTCTTTCAGGATATGCTTGACTCATTCTTCCTTGAAGCCGCGCCGCCAATGGCTGAGTTCTATGACGCCATGGAGTCGAAGATCGGAGCCTTTGGACCGAAAGTGGAGTGGGGACTGATCCAGTATCCCGAACTCTTCCCGCAGGATGTCATCGGGAATTGTGAAAAGGCCCTCTCAAAAGCGGAACAATTGGCCACCTCCGATATAGTGAAGAAACGGCTGGAGATGGTCCGTCTCTCTTTTGAGGAAATGAAGTCCTATCTGGGGGTGCGTGATCCACGGAGATCGGACTCCTTCGAGGAATACAGGACTTATGTGAATGGTCTACGAGAATCAATTGACCGCATGGAGGCCATCAACGATGACTACATCCTCGCCGACATCGCCCATCAGAAGACCGAGAACGCGGTGGGGGAACACTTTGCGCCGGAACTCGGGTTTATCACACGCTGGCGGATCTGCGGCCCCTTCGATAATGTTGGCATGAACGGACATGACCTTCCCTATCCTCCCGAGGAGAAGATCGACTTATCGGGGCGTTATCCGGGCAAGGGAGGAGAGGTTTCCTGGAAGCTCAACACCGCGCCGGAATGGAGAGCCTTTGTTGATCTACGCGATGAGTTCACGGAAAAGGACAACGTCGTTGCTTACGCGGTCTGTTGGGTAACCCTCGCCGAAGGCCCCCGTCAAGCGGAGTTCCGCATGGGCAGTAATGATTCCATCAAAGCTTTTCTGAATGGGAAGGAGATCTGGAACCACAAGGTGGAACGTACAGGATCCGTGGACGAGGATCGTACCTTGGTTGAATTACCCGAAGGCACCTCCTCAGTCCTTCTCAAGATTGGACAAACTGGAAAGAATTGGGGATTCTATTTCCGCATCATGGAACCTGGCATGGAGGAGGTTCTGAAAGGACTGAAAGTGTCTTCCAACCCCCCAAAATAAAAAAAACAATCCCAGTCAAAAGCAGAAGAATCCATAGAGGGAAAAACCGGCAATCGGTCCTCGCTGTATGGCTAGCATACAGAATGCAATTACGCTACACTTCTAGCCATGAAATCATACAACATTTCCAATAGCATATTCACCTTTCCATCCTCCTTTTTGGGGATTTTCTTAGTGGCAATGGCCACTTTGATGTACGAAATCCTCCTGACCCGTATTTTTAGTGTGACTATGTGGTATCATTACTCCTTTATGGCTATCTCGATTGCCATGTTCGGTATGACAGTCGGAGCCACCTGTGTCTTCCTTTTCCCTCACTTCTTTGTAGCTAAGGAAACTAAATATCATCTCTATTTCTTCACTCTCCTCTTCGCGGTATCCATTGTATTCAGTTTCACCCTCTATCTGATCATTCCCAATGTTAATCCAGAAAAAACTGTCTTATGGTTCATTTACCAATTCCTCCTAACCTATTCGGTCATCTCGATCCCTTTCATCCTCTCAGGTATCACTATCTGTTTAGCGTTGACACGATTTCCAAGTCAAGTTGGCAAGATCTACGCCTCTGACCTGATTGGTGCGGCCACTGGATGCCTACTTTTGACTCTCGTTCTCGGTTTTCTCGATGGCCCCACCTCGGTTCTGTTTGTGGCCCTTACCGCCTCGCTCTCCGCATGGTCTTTTTCGATAGGTTTCCCCTCTGGAAGTCCACGTTGGACAGCCGGGTTGATAGGAGTTGTCATTCTCTTGGCGATGACTGTGAATGCCATCTTGAGCGCCCGTGGCGACCCCTTCCTCAAGCTGGTTTGGGTTAAGGGAGGCCGTGAGGAAAAGCCACTTTACGAGAAATGGAATTCCTTTTCGAGGATCCAGGTCAAAGGGGATCCTAACCAGAAGATCATGCCGGAAAGTTGGGGACTTCTCGCGGGAAAGAATTTCTTACCGGATATCCGCCGATTATCTCTTCTGATTGATGCGACCGCACAGACAACTTTGATCGCCGATGATGGAGATCCCAAACTGCTGGAATTCCTGAGGAGGGATGTCGCAGCCTTTGCTTACCATGTGCGTCCCATCACGGATGTACTCGTGGTAGGAACTGGTGGTGGACGGGATGTCCTTGCAGGATTGGTCTTGGGAGCTGAGCACATTACCGGTGTGGAGATCAACCGGAATGTCCTTCAGGCGGTTAATGGCCACTTTGGCGATTTCACCGGACACCTGGATAAACGTCCACAAGTGGAGTTTGTCAATGATGAAGCCAGAAGCTATATCACCCGGCGGAAGGACCTTCGTGGGCTTATCCAGATCCCATTGATTGATACCTGGGCCGCCACAGCGGCTGGGGCCTATGTGCTCTCCGAGAATGCACTCTATACCCTGGAGGCATGGACTTCTTTCCTTGAGAAGCTCAGGCCCAAGGGGGTCTTATCGGTTACCAGGTGGCATATCAACGATTCCCCTTGGGAGATCTGCCGTACCATCGTCCTGGCTATTGCTTCTCTTCGTGAGGCTGGGTTCGAGAATCCAAGGAACCACCTTATGGTGGTGAGCGGTTTCCCTCCTTCGGGTAATACCGGACTTGGGAATGTCATGGTGAGCCGGTCGCTTTTCACTGCCGAAGAGATATCACGCACCGAAAACGTGGCGGCGGACTTTGGCTTCCGGGTTGATGTTTCTCCCCAGTCAGCATCCTCCGCGCTTCTCGAAAACGCCGCAATGGGGTTGCCTATCGAATCGTTGGTTCCAGGTCTTCCCGTGGTTCTATCTCCGCCCACGGATGATTCCCCCTTCTTCTTCAACATGCTGCGTTTCTCTCATCTCTTCGATCAGAAAGCCCGGAATGAGGGACATGTGGCCGCTAACCGGGAGGCTGTGGTCACCCTGGTGGCGCTCCTTTTATCGGTATTATTACTCACCCTTATCTTTGTCCTCTTTCCCCTCTGGATATTGGCTGATCGTCCTTCTTTCCGGACAGAATTCCCGCTATTCCTCTTCTTTGCCTCTATCGGGATGGGATTCATGCTCATTGAGGTCTCGCAGTTACAACGCCTCGCGGTTTTCCTAGGACATCCCACTTACAGCTTGACCGTGGTTCTTTTCTCCCTTCTCCTTTCTTGTGGTCTGGGTAGCTCAGTGACACACCGGTTCAAGAATCCCGCCATAGCCGGAATCATGATTCTTATTCTTCTCGGGATAACCTTGATCCTCTGCGGTCTATGCACGCCCAATCTCATCCAATTGTTCCGTGGGGGATCCACCTGGCTACGAATCTGTATCGCGGCGGCAATCATGTGTACGATGGGATTCTTGCTCGGAATGCCTTTCCCCATTGGGATGCGGATCGCTTTGAGTCAATCGGCACGGACCGCGCCTTGGTTGTGGGGAGTCAATGGTGCCACCTCCGTGTGCGCTTCCG
>CAZORO010000552.1:0-3826 GCA_964581845.1 uncultured bacterium | reverse complement strand
GCCTGCGAACTCGATCTCAAAAGCTTGGATGGGTTCTCAATGCCATGTGAGATCAATGTGTTCCGTGAGTCCAGCTGGCCCACATTTCTCTTGGTCATCCATCCTCGTGAGAAGGAAGGTCAAACCACCGAGAGATTGGCCCTGCAAGCGCTTCACCTGACCACCCGTCTCTCCTCTGTCCAACAGACAGTCCACCAACTCAGCGCCGAACTTCTCGACAAGACGGTCCAGTTGGCGGAGGAGAAGGGTAAGACCGAGGCGGTTCTCTCCAGTATGGGAGAGGGACTGCTTGTCATCGATGCAGCGGGAGTCATCAGCCAGATCAACGAGACCGCGTGCCGCATCCTGGATTTGGCTCCCGGTGAGATGCTTGGAGTTCCTTTGGATGAATGTCCCCAAGGCAGTAAGATTTCCTTGATCGCCCAGCTCCTCCAGAAAGAACAACCAGATCTTACTAAGGGTGAGTCTCCCAGGATTCGGCTCAACCTTCAGGAAAAGGTAGTCGAGCTCTCGCTTGCCCGCATTCAAAATAAACAGGAATCCTCCGAGGAAGGAGGCATCGTCCTTAATCTCCGTGATGTCACGCAGCAAGCGGAGCTGGATCGCCTGAAGACCGACTTGATCTCCATTGTCTCCCATGAGATCCGTTCGCCGCTGGCCAACATCATCGGGTACATCGACCTGGTACTGACCGATCCCTCTCATCCCATCATGGAGGAACAGGCCAATTTCTTATCGGTCGCCAAACGGAATGGAGCCAAACTTGCCACACTGGTCGATGACATGCTTGACCTCTCCCGCTTGGAGGCCGGTAAGGTCGAGATGATGACCGGCGATGTAGACCTGGAGTACCTGATCAATTTCGCGGTTCTCTCCTTCCGTAATGAAGCCGCGGTCCGGAAGATCGAATTAATTAAACGTGTGGTTGGAAATCCTCATGCCGCTGCTGATGTGGACCGTCTCCAGCAGGTGCTCACCAACCTCCTCAGCAATGCCATCAAGTACACCCCCGATGGTGGTACGGTCGAGGTTTCTGGCGAAGCTTGCGGGGATACTGTGATACTAAAAGTGACTGACAGCGGTATTGGTCTCTTACCTGAGGACCAAGCACGCCTGTTCCAACGCTTCTTCCGTGTGCGTAGCGCGGAGACCCGGAAGATCTCAGGAACCGGTTTGGGGCTTTCCATCGCTAAATCGATAGTAGATGCTCATGGTGGCCGGCTGACAGTGCAGAGCGAATACGGGAAAGGCAGCACCTTTTCCGTTATCTTACCAGCCTGGCGGGGGTGAATCCTCCATGATCATCATTCCGGTTGCGGCGGAGACTCCTCTCCATGAGGTTCCTAGGATTACCTACGGGCTATTGGGAGTCCTTTTTTCCGTCTGGCTCCTCTTTCTGCTCCTTTGGGTGGGTGAACTCAATGGGTATGTCGAATTTGGGACGAGTGATGCGCTTATCGATCATCTCGCCTATGTTGACAATGAACGTCACTTGTGGACTTACCTCACCAGCTCTCTGCTCCATTCGAGCGTGGTTCATCTCGTCAGCAATCTGATCTTTATCTGGCTCTTTGGTTGTTATGTCGAGGAGCGGCTGGGATGGGTCCGCTACCTGTTGTTGTTGCTGGTGGGAGCGGTGGCGGGGGACATAGCCTATTCATGGGGTCTCTGGTATCACGAGGATCATTCCGGAAGGGCCATTCCCCTCATGGGTGCGTCCGATATGGTGACCGCCATCTTCGGAGCGCAATTGGTTCTGCTTCCTCACATTGAATACCGGTTCATTTGGATTTTCTTCTTTTATTACCGGCCAATCTTCAGCGACACTTTCAACCTTCCCGCCGCTGTGTGCATTCCAATCTGGTTTCTTTTGGATCTTCTGGGATTATATCTCCATGGCTCCTCCTCGGTGGTGGCTCACACAGCCCATGTAGGAGGCTTCATTTGGGGTGCTGCATTCGGGTTATGGGTGAGATTTCTCCCTGGCTCGCAGATCTTTGAACGTTCACGCCAACGATTGGAGGAAATCCAGTTACGCAGACAAATCAAGTTGGATTACCGGAATTTCCAGACGGCGCTCAAGGGAGATGCCCCCAAGGCCGCCTTCGATATCTACCGGAGAACCCGGAAAACGGAGAATCCTCTTCCTGTAACTACCGGTGAACGAATGGATCTGGCCGATCAGCTCATGGTTTTGGAAGACATCTTCGCCGCCGGCTCAGTCTACCGTGATGTCCTGAAAAACGAGACCGATAAGAACATCACTCTCGAGGCTGGACTACGCCTCGCGCGGATCGCCCTCCACCGGCTGGGAGACATTCAAGAGGCCAAAGACCTTCTCAGAAACCTTTATGACAGGTATAAGGATCACCGTCGTTTCCATGAGGTGCTCGACCTGATTGAGCAGGTGAAGGAGATTGAGAGAAGGCCGTTTGAGGGAACCGGATGAGGATCATTTTTATTGGCCATAGTGGCATGCAATACCCTCATACCCGCGTCCGGTGCTATGGCTTCGCCAAGGTACTCAAGGAAAGGGGATTTGAGACCGAGGTTTTTTCCTTTAAGGACCACCTGGCGGAACACTTGCGCGAGGAGGACATGTATGCCCACTTGCGCGACCGGGATAAGATGAAGTTGGTGCTGCGCGCGGCCTGGAAGCTCCTGTTCAAACGCGCCGATTATCTGTATGTCCAGAAGGTTCACTTTCATTCCGCCGCGCCTTACCTGTTGCACCGGTTTTTCCGCAGGCGCTACATCCTGGACTATGACGACTATGATGTTCCGCTCTCCAACTTCTTTCATCGTGGACGTTGGAATCGTCTCCTTTTTGGTTCGCACAAATGGGATGTGATCACGGAGAAGATGGCGCGCCGTGCGGCGGGGTGTGTAGTCAGCAGCCATGCGCTCGAGGATTACATGCGTCCTCTCAATCCGCGTGTGGCGCGTGTGGAGACAGGTGTCGACACCGGCGATTTCCATCCCCCGCGCGAGGAGCGTTCTCCAGATGCGCCGCTCACCTTCCTCTGGAATGGGATCGTCTGGGGAGATGAAATTTTTAACTGCGTGGTCCTTGCGATCCAGGCCTTCGAGAGGGTCAACCTGGAATTTCCCAACAGCCGCCTGATGATTGTGGGAGGTGGCTTTCATTGGCACAGGCTGGTGGAATTCACCAAGGCCCATTATGACCATGTCCCGGTCATCTTTCATGGCTGGTTCCCGCCGCAGGCCATGCCCAGCATCCTACGTGAGACGGATGTTGGTATCCTCCCCTTCGCCGAGGACAACGAGTGGGTCAGGAGTAAATCCCCCACAAAGCTATTTGAGTATTTGGCGTCTGGATTAGCGGTTGTGGCCTCCAACATCGGTGAAGTGAGCCATGTGATCCAGCATGGAGAGAACGGTTTATTGGTCGATAACCTGGAGGGAATGACCGGCGCCATGCTCTCTTTGGCCAGGGACAGCGAGCTACGGAAGACCATCTCGCGCAATGCACGCCAGTCGGCTGTGGATTGCTACAGCATGGAGGTTCTAGGCGGTAAGCTCGCGGAGTTTCTCAAGCAATACGAGAAGTAGCTGTTCATAAACCGGTTACGGAGTAGCGAATTTATTCGCATGGGGACACGCACATGGCGATTGAAATCGCTACTCCACCTAACTGACTGCCGCGCACCACTCGTGCCACATCTTCCGGTAAGCCTCCTCGACCGACCGTGTGATCAAGGCGCCGTCCACCAGGCTGGAAGAAAGAACCCGCTGACGCATTCCGGTACGGAGTGCGCGCAAACGATCCCGGTCATGGGCAAGTTCCACCGCGATTTGGACATAC
>CAZORO010000551.1:0-3829 GCA_964581845.1 uncultured bacterium | reverse complement strand
TGGCCGTGGACCTACGATAGACATATCCCCTTTGAGGACGTTGAATAACTGAGGAAGTTCGTCAAGGCTTGTTCGTCTCAGAAATGACCCAATCCTTGTAATAGGCTTGGCTTGTGCCTCCCCCCATCGTACCCCATCGGCCTCAGCGTCGGTGGTCATAGTCCTGAACTTGAGCATCATGAATGGTCTTCCGTTCCACCCGATGCGTTCCTGTTGATATATGATGGGTCCAGGAGACGAAAGTTTTATCGCAAGGGCGATGCAGGCCATCAGTGGGCTCAGGATAATGATGAGGAGGATGGAAAGGGTGTAATCCTCGACGGCCTTGATGGCCCTGTTCATCCCGGTCATGGGGGAGGCGGATAGATCCAGCATCGGGAGGCCAACAACCTCGCTCACCGCATGGTTCAGCAGGCGGAAGCTGTAAATATCAGGCACAAACCGGATATTTACAGTATTGTGGCGAAGAATGTGAAGGATATCATGAACCCTTTTTTCAGCACGCAAGGGGAGAGTGATCCACACTTCATCAATACCGTGAGATTCAACGACGTGTGCAATGGAGTCGATTGAACCAATGACTGGGTAGGTTGATGTATGTGGGTCATCTTTCTTTGGATCATCATCCAGAAAACCAACGACTTGATATCCCGTCCACTCTGATGACTGGACTCTATGGGCCAGATCCTTCCCAAGAACCCCTGCGCCCACGATCAGGATCCGGCGTATGTTCATTCCATGCCGGCGGAGGGCCTTGAGGATAGTGAAGGTAGTAGCGCGGGTCAGGAGAAGGAAAGCCATACCCAGGACTGCCCACAAGGAAAACCAGGTGCGTGAAAAGTAATCGGCTGTGCCGGTCAGGAAGGCCATCGAGATCAGAAGCATCATGACGGTGAGCCAGCCCGCTGTGAGTCGGGAGAGCAGGCTAAACAGCCATTTTCCACGCCATGACTGATAGACGGAGAAGGCAGGAAGGATAAGGGCGGTCAAGAGCGCTCCGACGATGATGGCAGCTCCATGAGTGAATCTTGTGTTCTGGATATCCGGATTGATGATCCAAAGGGATAAAAACCCTGCCCATGCCACCATGAAAATGTCGGCCATTCTTAGGCCGAACTCCAGGGCATCGGCATGTGCTCGCAGAAATCCTTTTTTAAGAGGCATCTTTATCCAGTGTCCTGTTCCAGAAGGTCTTGTTCATGCTCAGTCTGCTCTTAACCCGGGAGGGGATGGAGCGTTCCATTTTTCCGAGCCTGTATCCAGCAAGTTTGATGACACTCCGTAACCATGCCAGTGGTATAAGCCATGGTGCCCGTCGAGCAAGCCATAGGGTTTCTGAGCGGACAAATTTCCAGCCTTCCCGGTTTGTTTTCCCAAGAAACTCCAGGTGAGACCTCTCTCTCGAATGCATGACCCCCATGTCAAAGTAGCGCTTGAACTCGTCCATGAACGAATAGTCATGAGAGTGGAATACCTGCGCCTGGGGCCGGTAACTGATTTTCCATCCCCGTTTGAGCATGTTTGCGGCAGCCAGCATGTCCTCCCCAAAAATGACTCCCTCGGGGAACCCACCGGCTGATTCGAGGGCTGCTCTCCGGTAGGCTGCGAAGGAGTTCGACAGGAAGGCTGCCTTTATCCCCATGGTTTTTACATCTTCGAGAGAAGTCGTGCGGCCCTGCGCTGGATAATTGAACAGGCGCGCATGGTATTCGATCAGATTGGCGTTTTTTCTAGGTAGCTGTCGTCCAAAGCACGCACCGACCTGCGGGTCATCGAAGCCTGACATGAGGTGGAGCAAGGCGTCCTTTGTTGCCAAAATGGCATCCTGGGTCATAAAGATGATAAAGGGCAAAGATTTTGTCATCTCCACGCCATATTGACGAGTCCCGCCATGGTCGAATTCTTCCGGTTTGATCTGGATCAGCTCGCAGCCATGGCTCAAAGCGATGGACGGAGTATCATCCATCGAGCCGGAGTCGATCACCATACAGCGCCCCGACCATCCCTCCTGCTCCCTTACGGCCTGCAAAACCTTCACAAACGATGGTCCTGGATTTTTCGTCGGGATGATGATCGCTACATTCCTTAGTGCCATATTATAGGTCTCGGTGGTTCTCATCAAATGAATGTCTTGAATATTTCTTGCTGTCCACCACATGTTTTTGCAAGCATTATGGGTTACTTCGAAGAACCATCCGATATAAAGAATGCGAAGCGTTTAAGCATGCATCAGAATCGTCATTCGCCTTGGGGGTGTTTTAATTGTTTCCGACCTTTTTAACCCCTTCTCGAGCTCTGATAATCTCTTGGCTGGTCAGGCCCCGGCCATGGGCACCTCGGAAATGGTAACGAGTGGTCGGAGTGCAAGGAACCCTGCAGAGAATTAACGAGACATATCAGATAGATAGGCAAGGGGTGAGTGAGGGGGCGACGTAGAACTTTGCTCGCGCAATAGGTTTTGGATGCGCCCTTTGGTCATCGGCGATCTATCAACGTTCATGCGATTGCCATCCACTCCTTAGTCAATGCAAAACTCATGAGTACGGTTCAGGCATGATGAGTAAACACGCTCGTATTTTTCAAGCATTGGTTCCGTTGAAAAACGGAGAGAAGCGTCTGGAACGTTTTTCAAGCATGAATCATAATAAGACCGGTCGCAAGAAAATCGAGCAATCTCGCTAGCCATAGCCCCGATGGGAATATGCCCATTTAATAAAGGTATGACACTGCCGGCCAGGCCTTTATTGGTTGAAAGCATACGACGGATCTCGCCCACGTCGGAGGCGAGCATGGGGCGCCCTGCGTGCAGGCATTCGATGACAACGAGCGGAGCGCTTTCTCCCCTGAATCGTGAGGGTAGGAAGCCCATGTCTGCCATTGCAAAGAGGGATCTTACATCAGAGCGGAAGCCGAGGGGGTGGACGTATGCGGGGAGAGTTTTTTTGGACAATTTCTGGTATTCAGGCCCGTCTCCGGCCAAGACAAGATGTATGTCGTGGCATGCCATTTCTCTAGCCATCTCGATAATCGTTATGGCTTCATTCCACCCTTTTTCTGGAATTGCCCGGCTTGCAAGGCAAAGAACAAAAGCCTCCTGAGGTATCCCGAGAGAGAGTCGATCAATGGGGGTGGTTGGGTAAATCGGGAGGGCGTTATCAATGCGAGTAAAACGAGACGGTTCTATGCCTCCACCTCTGAATCCATCAAGATTCTTGTCGGCGACGTATACTATGTGAAAAGCTGATTTTTTTAGTTTGTTGACGGCCTCAATTCGGTCAGCCTCTTCGATCAGCTCGTACATTCCGTGGGTTGTGATGACGATAGCCGGCTCAGGAGCGTCCTCGAGGAGTGAGCATATGCTGGAGTCGACCCAAGCGTGATGGGAGTGGATTATATCTATACCCATGTCTATGGTTATCTCCCTTAGATTTTCCAGTGAGTTTAACTCAATGACGGGTATGCTTGGATTGAGCATATGACGAACGCCGGGCACGGATGGTGAGTGCTGGCAATTCAGAAATGTTACTGAGTAACCTTTAGTGTGCAGCAAATTTGCCAGAAGTATGGGGAAAGTCTCACCTCCGCCAGTGCTGAAGGCGAGTGATGCCATCATGATGTTGGGTTTTCGCTCCTTAGCATGTTGGCGAGCCCTATTTAAATCGTAACACTTGCCGAGCTTATCCGCCTCTTGCCCTGCTCCGTGGAGTGCCCAGTGGGATTCCATAATCTTTTGCTGGTAGTACAGGGCTTCATCGCTCACACGATAGAGCTGGAGCAGTTCCTGTGCGACTCGTTCATGCTCTTGATAGTATATACACTTGTTGTGGTT
>CAZORO010000550.1:3587-3843 GCA_964581845.1 uncultured bacterium | reverse complement strand
ATTCATCCCGACTGCGCGCTTAATCTGCAACTCGGTCAGATGATCGTGGAGGGAAAGGTTCCATACATTGACTTCGTCGAAATCAATCCCCCTCTCATCATGTATCTGAATGCGATCCCGGCGTTCCTCGCCAAGGTCCTTGGTTTGTCTGTCATCCCGGTATTTCAAGTCTGCGTACTCCTGCTCATTATCTGGTCCCTGGCCGAGTGTTGGTATCAGCTCCAATGGATCAAGGAACCGCATCCGAGAAACTTGT
>CAZORO010000550.1:2537-3577 GCA_964581845.1 uncultured bacterium | reverse complement strand
TGGCGTTCGGGTCCATGGTGGTGCTCCTTAAAGGCGAGTTTGGGCAAAGGGAGCATCTTTTCATGCTGGTCTATCTTCCCTACTTGTTGTTACGTCTTAACAGGGAAGAGGACAAAGGTGTGGGTCTTCTGCGTTCTTTATCTTTGGGGATCATTGCCGGTTTGGGGCTCTGCATCAAACCACATTTTCTCGTTACTGCTTTCTTGGTCGAAATGGTAGCTTTGCTGAGACATAGGTCAATGAGGATCCTTTTCAAACCCGAGTCTCTTTCCATCATCGTGGTGGTCCTTCTTTACATGGCTCATTGGTGGATTGTTCCCCAGGAAATGCGGCAAGAGTTTTTCACAAGATGGGTCCCGTTTATCCGTCAAGGATATTCAGCCTATGAGGCCCAGTCCTTTTCGGGGCGATGGATTCCCTGGGTGATGACCTACTGGCCGGTGGACACTTACACAAACCGGGGACTCCGTATCGCTGTTTCGATGCTTGTCCGGGGAGTGCAATTGGGATTGCTCATAGGCGTGTTGGTTACACTCCACCGCGGATGGACCACTCTTCCACGTCACCTTGCCACGTTCGCCTTGCTCACGCTCACCTGTCTGGGCTTGTTCTGGATTCAGGGGAAAGGATTCTCCTATCACCAGATCCCCTTCGAGTTCGCGTTCCTTGGGATAGTCCCGTTTATGTGGCATTCTACCTCGGACCAGTCTGGCCAGTCTCTTCACCTCCAGCGTAGCGCAGCCCTCTCTCAAGGGGGTTTTTCAGCTTTTGGGTTGGTACTTGCATTTTGGGCGTTGTTTTCATTCTTGGGAGGTTCTTTAGAAAGAGTTGAAGGTGAAGAGCAAAAATTTTTTGAGATTCTCAAAAAAAATACACACCTGGGAGACCGGGTGGTGGTCATCTCGACCAAGGTCTCGCCAGCATATCCGGCTATGTTGCAACTCGGTTTGGAGCCGGGGAGCCGTTATATCTGGAGTTTCCCGATTGCCTTCATCTATGGACCTGGGAAAATGAATTCAAGACCATCCGATTTATACCAT
>CAZORO010000550.1:0-2527 GCA_964581845.1 uncultured bacterium | reverse complement strand
ACTGGAACAAACGCAAGAGGAGTCACGTTTCCTGTCAGAGTTGGAGGAGGATATCCAGGTTAATAAACCAAGGTTGGTGGCGGTCAGGAACTTTCCAAAGAACCAGGGGTTGCCTGAGGGTTTCAACCTTCTGGACTACCTTAAACACACTGGGTGGCTCGACCGGACGCTTACCAATTATGGACGGGTAGATTCCCTTGGTGCCTGGGAAATGTATTTACGGCAAAATTAGACTCTTTTCCGAATGTGGAATTATCTCTACACAACCGTCATCCTCGCCATAGAATACGAGTTGTAGGAATGCCGAGAAGTACAGTCTGCTGGTAGAGGGGGAGTGTGATTTTTTTTCTTGGAAGAAGGTGGCTTGACCGGAAGGAGGTCTTCCCAAACAATCAAACATAGAGCTGGATTCAATGCCTAATTCGCGAGCGTATGCCTTTCCAGGACAAGCAGTGGTTGCCCCCGTAGGAGGTGCTCCATATCCGCAGATATCTCCCCCCTTGAGTATTAAACTGACTCCTCTTTATGTCTTGGCCGGCGTCTGGCTGGTTGTAATTATAGTGAACTTCTCCACAGGCAGGGTCTACCGCCTGGAACTGTCAACCTTCCTGTGGATCCTCGCCAACCTCCTGTTTATAGGGAGCGGGAAGAGAATGTATGAAGTTTTTCTTCTCCTCTTGCTTCCTTCGGTTCTGATTGGGGTGACCGACTTTTATGACATGGGAGGGATCACGATGGAGATGACTTTTCTTATGCCTATTGTGAACCTGATTCCCTATTGCTGCGGTGGGGCTCTATCCCGCAACTTTCCAGGCCGCAATCAACTTTCGCATCGATATACACTGACTCCTTATTTGGGGCTGTTCGCGTTTGCGTGTATTCTCTCGGCTTTCCTGGGGCATGATGTTAAATATCCAAGTCAGGCCCTTCGCGCAACCGGTGTCTATTTTATCATCCCTTTCTTTTTCTATCTCTACTGCGTTCATGCCATACAGCGCCTCGAAAATGTGAGACAGATCATGACCGTGATTGTCATGATCACCGCTTTCTATTCCTCCATCCTAGGAATTATTCAAATGTTCTGGCGCGGTCAGTTCGCGAGGATTGCAAGGAACCTGGTCGTCTTCCGCGAGGACCAACAAGAGAAGATGTGGTTGGGGACTTTTGGAGAAGGGAAGATCATTTCGGTATGGCCAGATTCCGCATCTTTCGGGCATATACTTTGCTTCTCTTTTCCTCTCGCGCTGGGTCTGTTCATGACCTCCAAGACAACCAAGCAGAGAACCATCTGCCTTACTGCCCTCGGATTAAACTCGGTGGGAATCCTCATCACGGGGAACAGAACGGATATCCTTGGAGCCTTTGTAACTGCTGCTCTCGTCGTGATCGCCTTTGCCGCTAAGTCGTACTCTTTACGAACCACATTGATGAAGGTGTTATTACTGGGAGTTGTGTTGGTAGGACCTATTGTGGTCACACGCGAGAACAATGGTTTACGCCGCTTGTTCATGCCCGGGGATTGGGACAGGAAGACTGCCAGTAGCCGTACGATTCTGATCCAAGAGGGTATCCGGATGTTCAAATCCAGTCCGGTTTTTGGTGTCGGTCTCGATAATTTCCGCCACAATCAGGATTACCGTAAGGACGGTCTTTATATCGTCGCCAACTACCCCCATAACCTGTTTGTCCAGATCCTCGCTGAAACTGGGATTGTGGGAATGTTGAGCTTCCTTGTGCTTATGGGCGCTGTCTTCCGCCTGGCCCTTTTCACCTGGCGCAACCGGACATCCACTGAGATGGATTTTTTTTGCATGCTCTTCCTAATCGCATGTACTGTGTTGATCTTCCAGGGGTTATTGGAGAACTCTCTTTTCTATCCACAAACCTCGTCCCTTTTCTGGACAGGTGTTGGTATCTGGCGTGGGAGAGCCATGGAATTGGCGTCAAGATCCAGCTAGTGCCGTAACGGCCCTTTGAAAAAACTTGATCCATTGCTATTCCCTTTTTCAAATGACTGTTAACGGACTCATATGGCGGAAAATCAGGCCACAACCCCGTAAAGCCTGTCTATTCTCTGCGTAAAAGCTCGTAGATCTCCCTCTGGACACCAGGTTCATGCAGATTCCCCATGTGTCCGCCATGGGGACTAACTCTCAGGTTGGACTCCGGGAGAAAGCTTTTTAACAATGCCAAGTCTCCTTTGCGGAGAAGAAAATCATTCTCATTGGTGAAGACATACACCTTTTGATTTCCCTTTAATCCTCCTTCACGGAAATGCAAATCACTTCCTCGCCGGAACCTCTCGACTGACATATCTCCTCTGTTGCGCATACGGAAAGCGGGGATCACAAAGGCCTGAAAATAGTCGCGATATCCATACCGCAGGATTTCCATGTAGGCCTCATCACGGTTAAACAAGCCGAGATTGCAGTTCAGTACCCCCAGCTTATTCCGGCGCTGGCTGGCATGGATAGTGTCCCTTAGGCTTAGACGGTAAAGTAATCCGATCAGGAAACGTGCCTCGATG
>CAZORO010000549.1:2261-3846 GCA_964581845.1 uncultured bacterium | reverse complement strand
GATCGCAATGCTGGCCGCGGCCTTTGGAACAGTCCTTCGGATGCGTGCCTCTACGCTGGGGACGCTCCGTTCACGCTCCCCCCTTACGATCTCAGTTCCATAAGGCTCCACCAGGTAAGGAATGCCGGTCATGCGGTGAAAGGTCCAGGCGATGTATCCTTGCGGATAAGCAGCATGGCAGTGGAGCAGATCGAAATGGTGGCGTAGGTGGGCCCAGAGCAACTGGGGAAGGGCGATGCGTGTTCCCCATTTCTTGGAGAAAGGTTTGAGGTAATGATGGACCTCAAGTTCGGTTGGGAGAGGACCTTCGCCTTTGAGAACCTGGTAGGGGGCGAGAACCACGATCTGGTGTCCCCGTTTCTGGAGTTCAACAGCCAGATTATGGGCCATCCACTCGGCTCCCCCGACCTTTGGGAGATAGGTCTTGGTAAAGAAACAGATCTTGAGAGGAGCCAATGTGTCCGCTGTCATCGAAGTATTTATTGCGGATCTTGTCCGGATCGTGGCGAGGCCAGGATCAGGATCGAGGTGGTGTAATCGAGGTTGAGTAGACGGAACAGCGGAGTCGCCAAGCGCCGTCCGAGCTGCTTGAGAAAAGAGGCGCTGTAGGCCCTGTAGATGGCATCGACCTGAAAGCCTGTCATTAAGAGCAGAGCTCCGAAGGCTTCATAGTTGAGATAGAGACAATGAGTCGGATCGCTGAGGAAGAGGGAGGGGTTGTGAATGTTCGGAGTACTGACAGCGAGTCGGCCCATGGGCTTGAGATGCTGGCGGATCTCCTCCAGGGTTTTCCGAGCGGTCTCCAAGTCCAGGTGCTCGATCACCTCCATGAAGAGAATCAGATCATAGGTTCCCGTGACCTCCTCCATGGAATGAAAATCGTGCTCATGACGCCGGTCGATATCCATAGAGCAGTATTGGATTCCTGTCTTGCCCGTGAGCACCTTGGTGGAGAACTCATGGCTTCCAGCGCCGATATCGAGCACCTCCATGCCCTCCTGGAGGATCTCCGCGATCGGCTTGTGTTTGCGAGTGATCACGGGGATATCCCAGACACGCCGGAAACGCTTGCGCATGAGCTTTTTACCAGTGGCCCAATCGCTCCAGGAATCGGCTGACAGGTTCATGACTTGAGAGCCTCGAGGTGTTTGCGCAGGGTGGCGGCAATCTCCTGGACCTGCTCATCCAGATGGCGTTCCCCATATTCCGCATAGGCTGAAGAACGCGGGTCGGGTCCCTCGATTCCCTGGGGCCACACCTGACGGTCCGCCGAAAGGTAGCGGAGATCCACCAGGTCGGGGCAGAGGGCCATCATCAGGCAGGTGTTCATCCCCACCGCAAGGGAGGCTGTGCCGTTCCTTCCCGGCTCCTCCTTATGAGAGGGTGGTACGATGAAAATCTTCAGACCGAGTTCCTCCTCCCAGAATTGCTGGTGGCGCTGGATCAACTCAGTGGAGGAGCTGGAACCATGGGTCACCACAACCCTTACCCCCAGGCCTGGAAGGTTCCTTAGAACAGACCACATGATGGGGTGGAAGGTTTCCTCCGAGGTGGTAAAAGGATTGCCTGGCTGAAACGGTTGGAA
>CAZORO010000549.1:0-2251 GCA_964581845.1 uncultured bacterium | reverse complement strand
CCGGTGACAGGAAAAGGGTTGGGAGGACCACTCCTCCCACCTCTCTCGCCAAGGCGCAGAGGAGTCCCTGGGCATGAAAACATCCAGCGCCGAGGGGGAGATGCTCGCCGGATGTCTCGATCCCGCCAAGCGGAAGATAAGCCACCGGGGCAGCCGTCAGACGCTCGCGCAGGAGCGGTGGTGTCATTTCAGTAAGGTAGACTCGTTCCATGTTCGTGATTTCCGCCGGGAATCTAGTGGGAGATGAGAGTGGAGTCAACTTTCAGGTTCGAGAACTGTCACCCCGGATACCTCCTCCCCTCATCCATCATCACCAGATAACTCTCCAGCGGAATGTAGTTGGCCACGCTGTTCCCGGTTCCCAGGCAGTACCCACCTCCAGGCATACAGGCGGAGAGCGTCTCCCGGACACGCGCTCGAATGGCTTGCTCATCCGCGCGGCAAAGGAAATCCACATCGATCCCGCCCAGCAGAGCGATGCGGTTTCCATACAGCCGTTTGGCGTCGATGACCGACTCGATGGTGTCCTCGAAGGAATGCTTGGCATCGATGCCCACATCCTCGACCAGGTCACCCATGATGAGTTTCAAATTCCCACAGGCATGCAGGAGATAGGGACGCCCGGCGGCGTGGGACATCTCCGCCATCCGCTTGTGTCCGGGGAAGACAAACTCTCTGAGATCCTTCGGGCTGATCAGGGTTGAGGAACGGAAGCCCATATCATCGCTGCCCCAGATGATCTTCACACATTCGAACTGCAGGAGCTGGCTTAAGACATTTTCAAAGATCTCAATCAGGCGGTTCGAGATGGCTCTCACCAGCTCGCGGTTCTCAAAAAGGGCAAGGCATAATGTCTCATAGCCCATCAGCCAGTTGGTGTACTCCGCGAAGTGGGCAAATCCCCCGCTGCCGATGACACACATGTTGTCAGGCAGATTCCTCTCGTACCATTCGAGCGCCCGTGTGGAGGCCTTAGTGGGATCGGGCCAGGGATAGGCCTCAAACTCCTCCCAGGTGGTGATGGGGCCACGGTGCTCGTCGATAAAATCTCGTCCGCCTCCTCGCGCGAGCAGTGCGGTGTCCTCGGCGACCTGACGGGGGAGGGGCACGTCGATTCCCTCCACACTGCAACGCACATAGTCATAGCCAAGGAAGGATTGTATCGCGATCTGGCGCTTCTCGTTGTAAAAGGGATCGTTCCGGTCCAGGCCCTCCTCAAGTCCAAATCGTTCGCAGATAGCGGCCTGGATCTCCTGATCGAGGTAGAGCTCGATGTGATGCACGCGGGAGGGTGTTCCTTCACGGCGGATACAACTGAGCAGTTCCTGGTAATCAGGTGTGACCGGTGTGGATAGAATGGGTTCCAAGGAAAGGCCTCCTCGACACAGACAGGGGTGAGACTTCACTGCAAGGCAGGATACCCTTTTCCCTTGATTGATGCAGGGGGGCTTTTTCCTTGTTTTGGCCAAAGAACTGGCTGTCTATAGAATTTAGTTCACCTTACCTCAACTTGGGTGGCAGACGGTGGAGATAAGTTTTACTGTCGACAACAAGACCTTGGTCCATACTTGGCCTGTAATTTGACCTAATTGCTTGAGCAGCGGTTACACCGATCCAAAAGGAATCTCCACCGTATTGGAAGATATCTCCATCGCTCGTGGTTCCATTGGTGGGAGAATAGGAGTCTACGGAACCATCAAGAGTCATCCAATGTGGATTAGCGCTTACTACGTCGTTTTCCCTCTCGTCTGGTCCAATGGAGAACAGCACCCATGTGGCCAGGCACCCATCAAACTTCAGATATTGAGCCGAAAGGATCTCAATACCACCTGTTTCAAAGAAGTACGGTGCTTTTAATAGGATTGAAATTTTTTCGCCAAAAGGATCTTTCGGAGTATTCTCCAAATACCTGATAGGTGAGGTCAACCAGAATAAGCCACGAGAGGTTCTACCTCGGTGAGTTGCATCCGATTCACTTTCCGCTGGGTACACCTTGTAATCCCGGTAGTATTCCTCCATCGCGAAAGCGATCATCCGGATATCTGCTCTCGCTTTCGCCACCTTGTCCCGGACCTGCGCCTCCAAGAGGCTGGGCATGGAGACCGAGAACAGGATCAGGATCATGGCGGTGATGACGAGGAGTTCGATCACAGTGAATCCATTTCGGTGGTCAGTTGGAAATAATCTGGTTTTGATTCGGATTAAATGAAAACGGCGATCAACTGGTAACATAGCCACAGGTGCCTCCTGT
>CAZORO010000548.1:0-3854 GCA_964581845.1 uncultured bacterium | reverse complement strand
CTCGATTGCTTGTCCAAAACCAATGCTCTTCTTCTGTGGAGAGCAGGACACTCTGTTTCCAGTTGAATCAGTGAAGGATGCCTTCCAGACCATGCGAGCAGTTTGGGAGAGCCAAGGGGCGGGAGATCGTTTAGTGACCCTCCTCTGGCCCGTTCCCCATGTGTTTAATATGGAGATGCAAGAGGAGGCTTTTTCTTTTCTTGACCGCAATCTCAAAGATCCCTAAACCATAGTTTCCTCTGTCCCATACGTTTGTGATATGGTTTCCACCATCCGTGATTCTGAAATAGGAACCTTCTGATGCTCGTTCATTTCAATTGCCGTCATTACCGGGGGAGCCTCCCTTGTGTACCGAACAAGGTTCATGGTAAGGAGTGTCCCACTTGCGATGAGCATGATCCTATCGCGGAACGTGTGCTGATTATCAAGCTCGGTGCTCCAGGGGATGTCCTCAGGACCACTGCGGTACTCCCCGGGATCCGGCGGAAGTGGCCAAGATGCGAAATCACTTGGCTTACACGGAAAAACGCCGCTTCATTGCTTGAGAATCTAAAACTGATCGACCGGATTCTCGTGCTCGAAGAGGAAGGGGCTTTAAGAATTCGGGGTGAACAGTTTGATGTTTGTGCCAACCTGGACAATGAGTCCCTGGCCGCCGCCATCGCGACGCAACAGAAGGCTGTCCGCCACCTGGGCTATATTTTGGATGAGCATGGGCGCGTGATAGCCTCCAACCCAGAGGCCCGTCCCTGGTTGGAGATGGCCTGCTTCGACCGGGTCAAGCGTGAGAATCAACTCACCTATCAGGCCCACATGCGCTCGATCTTGGGTATTCCACCTGAACCCGCCGATCCGGTCCAGATCTGTTTGTCCTTAGCGGAAGTGAATTCCGCCCGTGAACACTTGCGATCTTTGGGAATGACTGGAGTCCATCCGATTGCCTTCAATACCGGTGCTGGGGAGCGCTGGAAAACCAAGCTCTGGCCCGGTGAACGATTCCTGGAACTCGGTCTCCTTCTAGCGCCATATACCTCCAAGCGTATCCTTCTACTCGGTGGTCCCTGTGAGGAGGAAACCAACAGTATCCTGGCTCTTGAACGGCCTGACTTGTTTATCTGCGGGGGTGTGTTACCGGTACGAGTGTTTCTGGCGCTGGTAGCGGAGTGCGCTTTGTTGGTCACAGCGGACACATTAGCCCTGCATGCGGGATTGGGAACGGGTGTTCCCACAGTGGCCTTGTTCGGGCCCACTTCCGCCGTCGAGATTGAACCATCGGGTCCTCTTCTCAAGATTGTTTCTCCCAAAACCTGCGTGAATTATTATGCTCGTGAGTGCACAGAGAGACCCTGTTGCATGGAGGAGATCACAGCCTCACTGGTTTTTGATCGAATTCGTGAGCAAGGCTGGCTTGAGAATCCCTCGTGTACTCCAGTTAAAAACCTACTCTCTGAACGGCCATCCATATGACACCCGCGACAGCTCCTTGGTTGCTTATCCTCCAAACCTTTATCGTAACCCTTCCCTTAGTTTATCTGGTGCGAAGACTTGGACTAAGATTTGGGTGGCTGGACCGTCCCACCGACCGCAAGATCCATGAAACCACCACAGTGACACTTGGTGGAGTGGGAATCTTTTTCGGTCTCTTTTTCAGCTTCCTCCTATTTCTCCTTTGGCAGGCTGGTGGGGAGGAGGGGCAGGTTCCTTTCTTGCGCTACCGGGAATATGCCCACCTCTGGCTCCTGTTCGGTGTGAGTCTTGTAGTTATCATCATGGGCGTGTGGGATGACCTGAAAGACTCGAGTCCCTTTGTGAAGCTTACCTTCCAGATCCTAGCGGCGGCGTTGTTTGTTGGATTCCGGGTAACTTCCGGAAGGCAATGGCAGTTCGAGGTGATCCCAACTCAAGAATTCCTTCTTAATCTGATTGTCCTGACTGGATGGATTGTTTTACTGATGAATGCCATCAACCTGATCGATGGTCTGGATGGTCTTGCGGCGGGAATCACTGCCATCGCCGCCTTTTGGTTACTGTTGGCCAATGAGCCGATGGAGAACCGTTTTCTGACTTGGATTTCGGCCATGTTATTGGGTTCCTGTGCTGCTTTTCTCGTGTTCAATTTTCATCCCGCCAAGATCTTCATGGGGGATACCGGGGCTTTATTGCTTGGTTTTTGGCTGGGAGCGGGTTCGAGTGAGGGAGATTTCATGAAACTATCGGGTTTAATCCTCGCCACCCCGATCGTTCTGTTGATTGTTCCGCTCATTGAGGTGGTCTCCTCTGCGTTGAGAAGATTCATCGGTGGGCAAAGAATTTTCCAGGCTGACAGTTGGCACATTCACCACCGCTTGCTCAAGCTCGGTTTCCGGCACAAGAGCATTGTTCTTTTCTACTATTGTATTACCTTCCTGCTTGGGATTCTTGGCTACCTCCTTGCCCCCTCAAGATTTGATCCGAGTGGGACTCCAATCCCAAGGATGACCGATGCTAACATGATGTTCGGGATTCTTTTTGTCATTGGTGGCACAGTTCTGATGGCCTATCGTGCCTTAGCGGCGATCGAGAAGCGCTTCGAATCAGTTTTGAGAAGTCTTGGGACAAATACGATTCGCGAAACCCTTGACGTTACCCGTAGGGACCGTTAGCTTGCTCTGTTTGCCCGATTCGTGACTTGATGTCTGGGCAATAGAAACGGTCTGGAATCTATTCCAATAACCGAGTAGTTGCCTGACAATAGAATCATCCGAGGGGATGGGGTGTGGGATTTTGACGGCAAAAATGCAGCAAACAGGTGAAGTTTCCCGCTTCCTTATAAAAAACAGGCCGGATTGGCTTTTCAACGAGCTTCGTCATTCGGGAGTGGATTACTCAGATGATGAAGTGGCGGCTAAATATGATGAGAATCACCTGAGGTTCCGCGACTTTGAGGAAGAAACGGCGCGCATTCTTGATAGATTACACGTCGAGGATCATCACCAGATCCTCGATATGGGTTGTGGAACCGGCGCTTTTACTCTCCATGCCGCCAAAAAATGCCATAAGATCTACGCAGTGGATGTGTCTGAGGTGATGCTCAGGCATTGCCGCCTAAAAGCGGAGAAAATGGGTTTGACCAACATTGAATTCCACCACGCGGGTTTCTTGACCTATGTTCACCATGGTGATCCAGTGGATGCCATTGTGTCGGTTGCGGTTCTTCATCATCTTCCAGACTACTGGAAAGGAGTAGCGTTCCAAAGGTTGCAAGGAATGCTCAAACCAGGAGGACGATTGTATCTGTTCGATATCGTTTTTCCGGCTCTCGCCATGGAATATGAGCAGGATATGAACACCTGGGTCCGTAGCATCCGTGAGAGAGCGGGCAAACAAATGGCTGAGGAGGCGGTGGTTCATATCCGTGATGAGTTCAGTACCTTCGACTGGGTGCTGGAGGGAATGCTCGAACGAACTGGATTCCATGTGGAGGAAAGAACACCCGGGCCGGGATTCGGCATGACTTTTATCTGTCAGCGATAGAGAACCAGTTTCGTAGGGTAAACACTGAAGGAGGTTATAGTGGTATGCCAGTGATTGTGGTGGTAGGAATCCAATGGGGTGATGAAGGCAAGGGGAAGGTGGTGGATGTCCTGGCCTCTGAAGCGGACCTGGTGGTACGTCACCAAGGCGGGAACAACGCGGGCCACACCGTCTGGATCGATGGCAACAAGCACATTCTCCACTTATTGCCGACTGGTGTAATCCGCCGGAAGCCCTGCGCGATTGGCTCCGGGGTGGTGGTGGACCCGAAGGTGCTCCTGAATGAGATCGATGAATGCCAAGCGAAGGGGATTCCACTGACTCCAGACAACCTTTTCCTG
>CAZORO010000547.1:0-3864 GCA_964581845.1 uncultured bacterium | reverse complement strand
CTAAGCAGCATTTACGGAAAGCGGTGGAGCTTCAACCGGACTTTGGAGATGCCTGGTACTTCCTTGGCGTGGTTCTCCTCAGACAGGAGAAACTCCAAGAGGCCCAAAAATGCGCTGACAAGGTCACGGCATTACTTCCAGACAAATCCAGAGGACCCGATCTGGCGGGAAGAATCCAGATGTGCAATAAACAATATGAGGCGGCAGTGGCATCCTTCAAATCCGCCGTGGAAAAAGACCCCATGGATACCCGGGCGCGGGACCATCTCTTGATGGCGTTGTGGAGTATTGGTTCAAGACAATCCGGTCTTGTTTACGAAAGGATCCAAGGTGATCCAACGGTGTTGTTGCCTCACATTTTCTTTTCGTGGCTGGCATTTGACTTTGTTAGCACTGAAATGAATGAAGTCTTTCCCCAGATGGGCGATTCAGCCTTCGAAGCGGTTGAATCAGCATTGTCGTTTTGGGAGGTAGGTCTTTCCGGAGAGGCCTACAGAGTTCTCTCCACATACATCAAGTGGTGTGAGCAGATGGGTTTAGCTACTCCCACAGTGGTTGAATACCCACATGCACATTTTGCTCGGCTCATAGGAATCCAATCTCTCCCAATAACAGAAAATCAGGTTGCCATGAACCGTACAGATGGGGAATTTCCCTCTCGTCCGGAGGAGATTTCCATCTACGAAGAAGCCTTGGAACTCAATCCGAGAGACGCTACCGCACACCTCCTTCTGGGTAATCTTTTGGCGGGTCTTCTCAGACTGGATGAAGCGGTTCCCCATTGGAAACAGGCCGTGGCTCTGAATCCCAATCTCAGTGTCACTTTCCGGAATCTGGGACTGTATGCCTGGAAGAAAGAAAGGGATCTTAGTAAGGCGGAATTCCTCTACCGAAAAGCCATTGCTGCGCGTCCCAAGGACCAGGTCCTCTGCCGTGATCTTGCCAAGATCCTGGTTGAGAGTTCCAAGACACCTGAAGCAGCCGCGCTGATTGAAGGCTTCCCACTTGCGGATGTTCGCAGAAGTGATTTGCTGGAGACACTCGGGCGTATATACAACACATTGCAGCATTATGACGACACAATCCGTCTCTTCAGCACGGTTAGTTTCTCGAATTGGGAGGCACAGACATCCAACCGCGAAGTCTGGGTCGCTGCCTTAATGGAGCGGGGAAAGGCTTCCATGGAATCAAAAGAATATGATGCCGCTCTGGCCGATTTCGAGTTGGCGTTGACGTATCCTGAAAACCTTGGCGTGGGACGTCCTGTCAACCCGGATGAGTCCGAACCGCTCTATTGGAAAGGACAAGCACTTGCTGGTCTCGGTAGAGTCTCCGAGGCCAGACAGTGTTGGGAGGCAGGGGCCAAGGGGGTGGGTTCCAGGAGAAATGCAAGAAGGCGTTGGAGTCACTCCAAGGAATTGAGTCACTGTGGAGCCGCCTTCGCGGCTCAACGGTGACTACACATCGCGCTTAGCGGCAATTTATTTCTCTACCTTATACCGGACGAGTAGACTGCTCTGCTTCGAAATTCGTAACTCCAAACCCTGCATCAATTCCCGTCCTGTCTTCTCCTCGGTCTTCCTCTCATGCTTTTCATCGATGAACTCAATGGTGTAAGTCTGTTCCGGGTGGAGTCCCTTTAATTCCGCATCCATCGCTGAATAGGCACTCTCCTTGTGACGGAAAGCCAAGACCATTCCTTCATCCAGATCAGCGCGGTGGAACTGGTAAGCCATCCAATCACCAGGATCGATCGATGGACGGCACAGTGGATAGAAGTCTCCATACCAATACTTCTGATTCGTCTTCACCTCGGCGATGGTTGCCTTGGCCTGGTCCATGGGAAATTCTTTATTCATATAGTCCCATTGGCAGATGGAACCCGCTGTCGCCGAGCCACGGAAATCATAGGATTCCGGTGTCCACCCACAGGCCATGAAAAGAGGAATGTAAAGGCTAAGGCCATAAGTCTGGATCTGATTCCAATCCGGGTGCCCCGGAGAGCAGCTAGTGTCGCTGCGCCAGAAAGGAACCGAGCGTGACACCATCTCCAGATCGATGCGCCGCCCGCCGCTGGCGCAATTATCGATCATGAGACCCGGATGCTCCTCCAGGAAACGGTCCCACATCTCATATAGCCCCTCGATGTAACGGATTTCGGTCATCCCCTGGCGATCTGGTGCGTCATTCTTCCTCCAGAAGTCGAGGGGATCGATATTGAAGTCATTTCTATACACATCGAGTCCATACTCGCTGATACGCTTGGAGAGGAGGTCCGCCAGCCAGGCACGGGCACTGGGATCGTTGAGCTTGAACAGCCCGCCCTTTTCTCCGCCGAAGACAAACTCAGGATGCTCGCGGGCGATGAGTGATCCCTCCGCTACACGCTCCGGTTCAAACCACAGAACAAACTTCATACCCATCTCATGGCAGGCGTCGCTGACCGGCTTCAGGCCATTCGGGAACTCCTTGGGTTTGGGATACCAGTTGCCCACCCCATTCGGAAACCCTCCCACAAACCAGGCCGCATCCAGCCAATGGGTGTCGCATCCAAGTTCATGCGCAAATTTCGCCGCCTCGATTTGCCCTGCCTCGGTGGCCCATTCGGGTCTTGTCCAGGAATAGCGGTCGAAACACTGCGATACCACGGGGAGTTGGACAGGATGATTGTCAATACGAGGCGAATAATGAAACAACATTAGACGCCGGAATTGGTTGTGGGCTCGCTGGAGGTCCCCTTTCCAGTGCATCAGCAGAATACGCGGGGTACGGAATTTTTCTCCTGGGTGCAGAACCAACCGGGTGTGTTCCATTCCAGCTATGAGCCGTGTTGGATCCGCCCCGCTTCGGTCCAACGAGGCTGCCCACTGCCCGGACCAGCCAATCGCGGTGAAGAGACCCTCATCCCGGTATTCGAGATTGAAAAAGGGAAAGGTCCCATTCGAGGATCTCCCGCCCACAGGCGCGAAACGAATGCTTTGACTGACCGGCAAGGGGGTATCAATGGGATTGAAGCTCTTCTCGTTGCAGGCATCCCCCAGAATTTGGTGCAGCACCGCGGAACGTTTGGTGCAACCTGTCCGAAGAATGACGTCGAGAGCTTGAATACCCTCGATGAGAGGTGTGTCATTAGCTCCATTATTCTCAAGGGTTGCAACCCATTCGACCGCGGCGAATTCAGGGTAGGTGACCGCCACCGCACTGACAGACAGTCCAGTCTGAGGGTCCTCCCAACAGACATGGCGGGTGCTTTTTTCATCCTGGTTGGAGGTCTCCACCGAGCGCCGGCTTCTTTTGAACACCTCGCAGGAGGGTAACCCACCATAGGTGAAGGAAATTGGAGGTTCCTTGGACATTAAGAAGAAGGAGGGTTGGTTCTCATCCAGCCAGATGGCTGAACCATCAATCAGCACGATCTTCGCATCCGCCCAGTCGGCCTGATCACACGCGGGTCCATCTGACGTGGTTTCAACCTTGAGTAGCAGCTCCTTGGCATCGGTGGGGATGTCAAGTGAAACCGGCAGTGCCTGTTCTCCGCCGCGAACCACCGGCGAACGGAAAAGTTCATGTCCCTGGGCTTCGATGGAGAACTGTACACTCCCATTTTTCCCTTGGGTGTCGTAGTTGTTATCAATCCCGATTGTAGCCGTGAAGGTCTTGGCGCCTTCCGGAAGGATCACCTTGATCTCGCTATTGGCATGGGTTCCCAGGCCATGGTCGAATCTCTGATTACCAAGCGTGATGGGGGTTTCCAAGCAAGACTCCCCAAACTGAAGGACGCCATGATCCTGACGGATTACTTCGAGTGACACCTGTTTCGTATCTGGCTTCGGAAACACACCCGAAAATGCCGCATCGGCCCAC
>CAZORO010000546.1:0-3887 GCA_964581845.1 uncultured bacterium | reverse complement strand
GCCACTCACTGTCCAGGAGATTCTCGAGGAACACCTCGCGATGCGGCTGGCATAAGGCGAGATCTCAACAAATCCTTGGCAACTGTTCCCCGCTGAGCATATCCAGAATCCGGCTCATCCCGAAGGGTGTCTTGAGTGTCACCAATGCGGGTTGGTCTGCATGCACTTTGCCGATACAGCACGCATCTTGACCGAGTGGATTCGCACGAATTATTTTCAGGCAGCGATCTTTCTCCCTCTCCGGAACAAAGGCCACAAATCGTCCCTCATTGGCCACATAAAGCGGGTCCAATCCAAGAATCTCACAGGCTCCACGAACCTCCTCGCACACGGGGACAACAGCCTCCTCGATCTGGATCGAGAGGCCCGAACTGGAGGAGATCTCATTGAGCGCACTGGCCAAACCGCCACGAGTCAAGTCACGCAGGCAATGGACCTCGATCCCCGCTTCGAGCAGCTCTCCCACCAGACCGGAGAGATCCGCTGAGTCACTCTCAAGCGTAGTTTCGAAAGACAGTCCCTCGCGGACCGCCATCACAGCCATGCCATGCCGTCCCAAATCGCCATTGACCAGGATCAAATCCCCCGCCTGAACCTTGTGTGGACCGATCTCCAACCCCCCTGGTACCCGGCCTACCCCCGCCATGCTGATGAAGAGTCCATCGGCCTTGCCACGCTCCACCACCTTGGTGTCGCCGGTGACGATTTGAACCCCCGCTTGTTTTGCAGCGTTGCTCATGGATTGAACCACACGAGTCAGGGTTTCGATGGGAAGCCCCTCCTCCAGAATAAATGCAGCGCTCAAGTAGAACGGCTTGGCTCCGCACATGGCCAGATCATTCAATGTGCCATGGACCGCCAACGAGCCGATATCTCCCCCGGGAAAGAAGAGCGGGTGAACCACATAGGAATCCGTGGTGAAAGCCAGCCGCGTTCCAGCAATCTCCATCACCGCGCCATCATGACGGGCCTCCAGAAGGGGATTGCGAAAAGCATCGAGGAACACCTTTTCAATCAAGTTGTTCATCAACCGTCCCCCGCCACCATGAGCCAGGAGAATCAGTGAATGATCGGAAATTGGGATAGGGCAATTCAATTGCATGGGATCAGGTACCTCAAGTCCGCCGGTAGCGGTAGTAGGCCGCGCATGCTCCCTCAGAGGAGACCATGGTAGCGCCCAAAGGATGTTCAGGAGTGCAAATGGTTCCAAAAGCGGGGCAGCTGGAGGGCTTTTTTATCCCCTGAAGAACCAACCCGCTGATGCACTCGGCGGGTTCCTCAAGCACCCGGTCTGCCACTCCAAAACGAACCTCGGCATCATATTCTTCGTAATCTGGCGCAAGTCCCAAGCCGCTTTTAGGAATCACTCCAATACCCCGCCATTTCCGGTCGATTACCTGGAAAACTTCCTGGATGACCTTCTGGGCATGGATGTTCCCTTCGGGATGAACCACGCGGGGATACCGGTTTAAGACCTCATGCCGGCCTGTTTCCAATGACAGGATGCAATCATGAATCCCCAGCAGGATATCGAGCGGTTCAAATCCGGTCACGACAATGGGCACTTGAAATTCACGAGCCAGCGGTTCGTATTCCTCAGTCCCCATGACCGTACAGACATGCCCCGCGGCAAGAAAGCCCTGAACAACATTGTGCGGAGCAGTGAGGATGGTATGGATCGCGGGAGGGACCAAGACATGCGAGACGAGAACCGAGAAGTTCTTTAGACCGGTTTGTTTGGCTTGGAGCACCACCATGCCATTGGCGGGAGCGGTGGTTTCAAACCCCACCGCGAAGAAGACCACCTCCCTCTCGGGATTCTCATGCGCTATTTTCAGGGCATCTAAGGGGGAATACACAATCCGTACGTCCCCTCCATCCGCCTTCACGGATAACAAATCACGGTTTTGCCCTGGAACACGCAGCATGTCTCCAAAAGAACAAAAGATCACCCCGGTGCGCGAGGCGATAGCAATAGCTTTTTCGATCAATTCGAGCGGGGTCACACAGACCGGACAACCGGGGCCATGCACCAAAGTGATACCCTCCGGCAGGAGTCCATCCAAGCCGAATTTCACAATCGAGTGTGTTTGCCCGCCGCATACCTCCATTAAGGTCCAGGGATGCTGGGTGATACGGACGATTTGATCCGCGCACTCATGGACTGAGGCGGCCTGCCGGAACTCATCCACGTAGCGCACGAGAGGGTTCCTTTTCCCCGGATTTTGAGGTGTTCTGCAACTGCTCTATCTCTCCGATTTCCCGCAGGTAGTCAAAAGTCTTTGCGGCCTCAGACTCATCCAACATGGACAAAGCAAAGCCGGCATGGACGATGACATAGTCACCCACCCTAGCTTCTGGCACATAGGCAAGATTTACATCCTTCAGAATGCCCCCGAAACTCACCTGCCCCGAGCGGGTCAGTGGATCTTCTTCAGTGATGATTTCAATTTTTCCCGGTACAGCAAGACACATTAGGGGCTCCTTTATGAGGTATTTCCGGATCCAATATAAACGGCATTTCCGGCTCAGATCCTTGAAATACCTTCCTTGGTTGGACATAATAGTCTCATGCGACGATCCTGGCAGGGGCTTCTTGTTCTGTTCCTAGCGGTTGGACCGCTGCTCCTTCACCCATGGGTCCATCCCACCGGCAATTACGCTTGTCTTGATTCCCTTCAGACCAAAGCCCATAAAGGTTGTGAGCATTGCCATGACTCCTGCCCAGTCTCCCATGGCCACAAGCCAGGCCATGAAGAGCAAGGAGATACGAGACAAGGTTGTGACCAGTATTGTAGCCTGTGCGCGGCTCGTTGCGAATCGATCCCGCTCGATTTCGCCACACGGTTCATTTCGGTATGGCTCGATTCACTCCCGGAACAATTCATCACGGCTCAACAGGAGCCTCCTCTTCGATGGCTTGATTGGCCACAACCCCTCTCTCAGCGTGGCCCTCCCGGCAACCTCTCCTAATCCCGGTTTGGATCTCTGTTGGCTTCCTCTTTTAACTTATGAAGAGACCTCTATACGCGAGAGGTCTCTCTCGAGCTGGTTATTATTTCCAGGAGCATCCAATCCGGGCACGTTCACCGGGAAGATGTTTCTGTTCCAGTGTGGAGCAGGCATCTACCGGCCGCATCGATCCAGGAGGTGGAGCCTTACCATGGTTCGTCTCAATCTCTTTGGAAGGATCTGGACAACTGCCCTATCCTCATTGACTGTCCTGATCCTTTCATGTGTTTCAATTACCGCTCAATCCGCCAATTTCCTCTTGGCTCTGTCGCACCAGAATGATGTCAACAAGAAGATCACGATTTACAACCCCAATGGGGACCAAGTGCTTAGTTATGCCCCCAGCGGAAATTATGAGGAGAATATCCCCACATGGATCATCTCCGCTCCAGATGTAAAACGGCTGTTTGTTTCCTGTACGGTGGATGAGGAACATCACCATGGGAAGGACATCGAGACAGCGAAAAAGGGGTTGGTCGAGGTCTTCGATTACACCGGTTATCCCGATGCTCCGATCACACATGTGGGATCGGTTGAAGTGGGCAATGTCCCCTTCCACAATTATCTGGCCCCGGATGGCCGTGTGGTGGTTTCCAATGATGAGGATGGAACCCTCAGTTTCATCGAACCGGCCTCGCTGGTGGTCGAGACAGTTACCGGCGGCCACCACCATGGCACCGTCGTATTTGTGGGCGATGCCTCCGGTTACGACACTTACGTGGGGTGTTTCCTGGGGGAGACGCAGGCTGGAGGCATTGACATCATCGGACAGGATGGGTCTGTCCGGACCACACTCACCTTGAGCCTTCCGAATCCCCATTCGGGCGTTTATTGCCCACTGACCAAACGGGTGTATTTCGCTTGTATGGGAGGTC
>CAZORO010000545.1:0-3893 GCA_964581845.1 uncultured bacterium | reverse complement strand
GAAAGATGGAAGAAATGACGTATCTGTATGTAGCACCGTGTGGTTCTTTTGGTAGGACCAGGCTCCGAGCAGGGATTTCTCTTCGGGAGTAGGATCCTCAAGTAGGCCAAGCGCCTGATCCGCATGAGTTGCCAGAATCACTCGTTCGAATTGCTCTGTTTTCCCATCCGAGGTCTTAATGGTAACCCCGTTTTCCCCACGTTGGATTCTAGCAACAGGCTCCGAGATAAGGACCCTTCCCTGGAAATGTTGCAGAAATGCCCGGATATAGGTGTGGCTCCCGCCCGAGACAGTCTGCCACTGGGGACGGTTTTTGAATGAGAGCAAACCGTGGTTCCGGAGAAAATGAACAAAGGTTCCGGCGGGAAAATGGAGAATCTCTCCTGCAGGGGCGGACCAGATTGCTGAAGCCATGGGCAGGAGATAATCGCTTATGAAATGGGGACCGAAACGAAGCTTCTCCAGGTATTCACCAAGAGTAATTCCAGCGAGTTCACCTTGAGCCAGACTCTGCTTGGATGCCTTCCCAAAACGGGCGATGCCAGCGAGCATGGCGAGAAAGGACGGGCGAAGAAGGTTTCTCTTTTGGGCAAACAGTCCTCCCAGGCTTGTGCCTGCGTACTCAAGACCTGTTGTCTCGCAGGAGAAACTAAAAGACATCTCACTCGTTCGAACTGGAACCTCGAGCTGATTCAGGAACCGCGTGAAAGTAGGATAGGTTTGGTCATTGAGAACAATGAAACCCATATCCACTGCCCTCCCCTCATCTGGGCCATGGTCCACTACCACAGTGTGAGTGTGGCCGCCTACATGAGAGTTTTTCTCGAAGAGGGTGACATCATGGGACTTCTGAAGAAGATGAGCGGTAGTCACTCCCGCCACTCCTCCTCCAACCACGGCAATCTTCAATCTGGGTTCCACCACTATCCCTTCCCTTTCTTCTTGATCACCTTCCAGCCCTGTTATTTTTTAAGAGGTGATTCCTTATGAGTGGGTGAAGAATGGTCTACACATTCAGGTGCCTCCATCCTTGGCCATTATCACCGTATCGACGGCATGGATCATTCCCTTCCTTGTACCGTGGCCGGCCTTCGTGATCCCAGGGCCATCGATCAAGGATACATGATTGTACACACGGATGGGTACAGCTCTTTCCTCCCCTGTTTTTTAACAGAATCTACCTTGCTGACAGCTTCTGATTATCAACTCCCAGACACTCCATGATACCTCAAACTCTTAATCAGTTTCCCCCCTTTTTTTTGGTTTCATTAGATTTTCATCGATGCTGTTGGAAAGCCATGCATAGGCTTCCTCATTGGGGAAGAACATTGAAAGGCCCCTTGCTTTTGAGTGTTTTTCCAAATCCAACAGCCTGGACCAAGTTAGACAGTGTCTTGATAGGTCCTGATGCCAAAGTGAGTCCTCAACTCCCCCAAATGGATGGTTTATTTCCTAGCGGTGGGACAGAATTCGGGTATGGCAGTTTTTCATAACAAGGAAACTAATCCATGATTTCAGCAAATCAAGTTACATTTCAGTTTCAATAAACGTTTACGGCCAATAAAAGATTGGAAACGATATCAGGTTTATTGAACAAGAGCCGAAAAGGAGTCACGGGGAATGATGGCAACTTGCCGGTCACTGGTGTTTTTGGTAGTTCTGATAACAGGAGGAACTGCTTTGGCTGCTTCTGAACCCAGATATGAAATTCTCAAGAAATATGAGGATTTTGAAGTACGGCGTTATCCTGCCTTGCTGGTGGCGGAAACTGAAGTCACTGGTAATTTTTCTGAGGTGGGTAATCAAGCCTTTCCGATCCTAGCCAGTTTCATTGGTGGGGAGAACTCGGGGAAAACTGAGATTTCCATGACCGCCCCAGTTGTCCAAAGCCCTAGTGAGCCATCGAAAGGAGCGAAGATTGCAATGACCTCCCCTGTCCTCCAAGAACCCGCCAAAACAGACAACACTAGTTCTTTTGTGGTGGCATTCATCATGCCCTCTGAATATACCCTGGAGACTCTCCCAGTTCCACGCGATCCAAGAGTAGTCATCCGTCAGATACCCGAAAGAACCATGGCAGTCAGGAGATACAGTGGGTCATGGGATGAAAAGAAGTACATCGATCAGGAAAAGATGTTGCTGGGAGCAATGACCGAGGTGGGGCTAACGCCTTCGGGCAAGTCTGTGTTTGCCCGCTACAATCCACCCTTTATCCCCTCTTTCCTGCGAAGAAATGAGGTGATGATCGAGCTGGAAAATTGGAAACCGCTCGGAGAAACACGAACTGATAATGGAGATCAATAAAACAAGGATGGCATTGAATCAGCCCAGCCAAGCTCCGATCCGGAATCCCAAATAACTTAAGATTGTGGACAAACTCATTCCCCATAGCAAGTCAACAATTGTGACGATCAATGGCCAAGCCTTGATGGTTGCTTGGTTAGTCAGGTCATAGGTGGCATAGGTGACCAGACCGAAAAAGGCTCCCAATGCCATTGCGCGTCGAGCCGATCCAGCCTGTATTCCAGGGAGAATCGCGAAAACCAGGAGACCAGCAATGAATAGTAAATAAAACAGAATCGCCGCGGACCATTTTATGTCTGGAGTCAACAAGTACCCCAGGTGCTTTCGATAGAACCATCCAGCGGCAACACTTAGCCACAGCATGTCAATTATCAGGAACACCAAAAGAACTGAGATGTAGAGTTTGAGATGGGTGATGAGCATCATTCAGAACCCCTTTCCTCCAAGTATTCACCAGGTTAGCGATCATACCATGCATGGACAAGTAGATGATGGGAAATTATGAAACCTAATAAAGACCCTGCCACTGAAAGAAGCACACACCAAGCAAGCGGTTCTTCAAGGCCTTCCAAAACGGGAGTGCTTGACGGTTCTCGTTCATCCCATGCGAGAGGGATTCTGAAACCATATCACACTGGATGTATGGTCGGCCAAATATAGGCTGAGAAGGATCTCCCGATTGTGTATAATGGCCATGTGCACCCTAATCTGGATCAGCTTGAACCTTGCTGGATCACCTACGAATCCCTGGGTGAGACTGTCACGATTCCATTGGATTTGGTGCGAACGCTTCTGCGTTCAATGGGGCTGAACCTCAGAGTCCAGCTCGTTGAGTTAACGAAGTGGCGTTAGGGAATAAAGTATGGAGATGAGATCGGCATTTGCGGGAAATACCTGTCTGTTGTATAAGGATCGGGGAGTGATCTGAAAAAAGACAGATAAAGGAGCTGGATGCTATGATATCTTACCCTTTTGCTTTTCGTTCTAGATCCTACGGGTTCACTCTTATTGAACTCCTCATCGTGATTGCCATCATCCTCATTCTGATTGGGATTGCGCTGCCGAACTTCCTGGAGGCACAGGTGCGTGCCAAGGTGGCCCAAGCAAAGGGAAACGCGCGGACAATTGGGTCCGCCATGGAGACATATCTTCTTGATTTCAAAATGTACCCAAACGATCACGATCCGGATGACCGCAATCAACAAGGGCTTTACCAGTTAACCTCACCATTGAAGTATCTGCCCTCGATTCCTGTCGAGCCATTTGCCAGAGCGGATGGACTTCTCAAACCCGGGACCGATGAAATCGGTTGGGAAATGGGATCCACGGGCCCTCCCAGGTATGTTGCTCACAAACGCCGCCCAAAAGTGAATGCTTATGGCTTGGCGAGTTATGGTCCGGATGTTCATGACAGCTTTCCCTGCGGAGATCCCTGGCCAGCTTGTGCCCCTCCCGCCGCGGATCCATGTCGCATTGGTGAGGGAATGGCATGGACCGATTACAATCCCACCAATGGCACGAGATCTGAAGGTGATATCATGCAACTCGGTGGAGAGTTGCGTACCGGGAATTACTGCGTGAATCAGTCA
>CAZORO010000544.1:0-3902 GCA_964581845.1 uncultured bacterium | reverse complement strand
CCCAGATAAAGACATGCTTCAGATCATTAATGACCGGATCCGGGTGATTAGGCGGCATGGTTCCAATGAAAAGGTCTATGACCGCGCCGCGGTCATCGAGAGGTATGGTTGTGAACCTGAACGCTTCGCCGATCTTCTCGGCTTAATGGGTGATAATGTCGATAATATCCCCGGAGTTCCAGGAATCGGTGAAAAGACTGCTGTTACATTGTTATCCGAATATGGCTCTCTGGAACAAGTCCTCGATCATGCCCCGGAAATTAAAAAACCGAAATTACGAGAATCTTTGATCACCAACCGGGAACAAGCTATCCTCTCCCGTGACCTAGCCACTCTTGATTCCCATATCCCGTTGGATGTCTCGGTTGAAGACCTTAAGCCAGTCCAGACGAACTGGTTGCGTGCAGCCGAGTTCTTCCGCGAACTTGGTTTCAAACGCGCCACGATCCACGCTGAAACCAAACTCGCTGAATCTCCCATTGAGAAACCGATTCCATCTCAGGAGGACAGGAAGGGCACTGAGCTGGACTACGGGTTGGTAGACAGTCCCGAGGCCCTGGCGGATTTGATTCATACCCTCAAGAAGGAGCAACCCTTCGCGCTGGATACCGAGACCACGGGGATTGATTCTCATACCGCCGCGCTGGTGGGGATTTGCATCGGGTTATCCAAAGGACGGGGATGGTATATCCCTGTCATGCACAATGGAGCCAGGAACCTTGATCTCCACACGCTCCAGGATGTACTGGGACCAGTTCTAGCGGATCCTAGCATTGGGAAAATAGGCCACCATCTGAAATACGATCAACGCATCCTCGAAAGGCATGGGCTTCCAGTGAAGGGGTGGGTGGGCGATTCGATGATCCTCGCGCACCTGCTCCATAGCCGTCAGGAGTCCCTCAAACTCGATGACCTGGCAATGGTATATCTCGACCGGAAGATGATTCCGATCACCAGCCTATTGGGCGAGAAAAAAAATGGCCAGATCACCATGAATTATGTCGATGTCCACAAGGCGGCGGAGTATGGCGCCGAGGACGCCGAGGTGACCCTGGTTCTACACCGGGCGTTGGAGCCTGAGATGGTCTCTCAAGGGATCGAGGAGTGGTACCGGAACGTTGAACTCCCACTCACTCTGTGTCTCTTGGGAATGGAAACTCGCGGTGTCCGGATCGATCCGGATGTCCTCAAAACCCAATCCAAGGAAGTTCAGACTATTATCGACCGGGTTGAAAGCGAGATCTTCGCCTTGGCGGGACGGCCTTTCAATCCCAACTCCCCCGCGCAGCTAGCGAAAATCCTGTTCGATGAACGTGGAGTACCCGCCGGGAAGAATCGCTCTACACGGCAGGAGGTCCTCGAGGATTTGGCCAGAGCTGGCGAGCCGCTCGCGGAGAAAATCACGGAGTTCCGTCAGGCAACCAAGCTCAAGGGGACCTATCTGGATGCCCTTCCGGAGTTGTTGCATAAATCGGATGGAAGGCTGCACACCTCCTACAGCACGACAGTGGCGAATACAGGGCGGATCTCAAGTAGCAATCCCAACCTACAGAACATTCCTATCCGTACTGATCTGGGACGGCGGGTGCGCGAAGCTTTCATCGCCGCCGAGGGGTGTACCTTTATCTCGGCGGATTACTCTCAGATCGAATTACGGGTACTTGCTCATTTCTCACAGGATCCCGGCTTCATTAAGGCTTTCCAGGAAGGGCAGGATATTCATGCCTTCACCGCTTCCGAAGTCTTCGAGGTGGATCCCAGCCAGGTTGATAAGGACATGCGTCGTAAAGCTAAAGAAATCAACTTTGGATTGAATTATGGGATGAGCTCCTTTGGATTGGCTTCCCGTTTGGGAATCAGCCGCAGTGAGGCTAAAACCTTCATGGACCGCTATTTCACCCGCTATCCGAGGATTCGTGAATACTTTGATACAACACTTTCGAATGCCGAGCGGGATGGTTACGTCAAGACTATTGTGGGACGGCGTATTGAGGTTCCCCGTCCAAGGAGTTCAACCGGCGCAGAGGCTCGTGCGGCCATCAATGCGCCCATTCAGGGATCGGCGGCCGACATTCTCAAGAAAGCGATGGTAGATCTTGAACAGGAGTTGACAGAACGGCGCCTTGTGGCTGCCATGGTCTTAACGGTCCATGATGAGATCATCCTCGAAGTCCCTGAAAACGAGGTGGGGGCGATTGTTGAAATGCTGCCGCGCGTGATGCGGGAGGCTATCCCACTTATTGTCCCGGTTGAGGTCGATGTGAGTACCGGGAAATCTTGGGCCGATTTGGGATAAGGAGCCGGGATGCCGTCCATTGGCCTGACAGGGACGGTTGGGAGTGGCAAGAGCTATGCTCTGGAGGTTCTAGCGGACTTGGGAGCGGAGACACTCCAGGCCGATAAGGTTGGGCATGAACTCTTGCACGATCCCATGATCAAGGAGGCGGTGGTCCTCCTCTTGGGGCCTGGTGTTCTCGGGGGGAATGGCGAACTGGTCCGGGCACGGATAGGGGAGGTCATTTTCGCGGATGCCGCCCAAAGGGAAAAGTATGATGACATCATTCGTCCTCGCCTCTTGGGCCGCCTGAAAGAATGGCTTGAGGATCCATACCACCATGATCGGATAGTGGTTCTGGAAGCAGCGTTGATCCCGGAATGGGGAATCGAGGAGTGGTTTGACGAAGTTTGGTGCATCTGGTGTTCCGATGAGACCGCATTAAGGCGGTGGCGACGGGAGCCTGAAAGATATTGGAGGATACGGGGAGCGCAGTTCGCTCCCGAGAAGAAAGTGGCGAAAGCCGAAAGGGTGATTGAAAATGAGAGGTCGAAGGAAGAATTCAGAAGACGAATTAAGGCCGAATTCGCGCGGTACAAGAGACACTTCCACTGTGGAGGTGGAGGAGGATGACTACTCACCGCCTCCTGCTCCCCCCGTTGGAGATGTAGCCGCAATCGAGACAATTGAGATTGAGGAACTGAAACACAAGTCCATCACCGAGCTAATGCAGATCGGTGAGCGCCTCAAAATCGAGCGTTTTTCAGGGCTGCGTAAGTCGGAGATGATCTACAAGATCCTCCAGACTCAAGCCGAGACAGCGGGGATCGTTCTGGGTGAAGGAGTGCTGGAAGTCTTGCCTGACGGGTTCGGTTTCCTACGCAGCGCGGACTACAACTATCTCCCTGGTCCTGATGACATCTATGTCTCCCCCTCGCAGATCCGCCGTTTCGACCTGCGCAAGGGCGACACGGTCACTGGCGAGATCCGCCGTCCCAAGGAAGGTGAACGATATTTCGCGCTCCTGAAGGTCAAAGCTATCAACCACGAGCCGGTGGAGTTTGCACGGACACGCCGTCTATTTGAGAACATGACCCCGCTCCACCCGGATTCCCGCTTCAAACTGGAGTATGACCCTCACAAGATATCGTCACGGCTTGTTGATCTCATCTGCCCGGTTGGACGTGGTCAGCGTGGGCTTGTGGTTTCTCCGCCCAAAGCCGGCAAGACCATGCTCCTCAAGGAACTCGCCACCGCCCTGACAACCAATTACCCCGGTCTCACCCTTATCGTGCTCCTGATCGATGAACGTCCCGAGGAAGTCACTGACATGGAACGCAGTGTCAAGGGCGAGGTAGTCAGCTCGACCTTCGATGAACCTCCCGAACGCCATGTCCAGGTGGCCGAAATGGTCATTGAAAAGGCCAAGCGCCTGGTCGAAATGGGACGTGATGTGGTCATTATGCTCGATAGCATCACCCGTCTCGCGCGCGCCTATAACCAGGTCGTTCCTCACTCCGGCAAGATTCTTACCGGTGGTGTCGACAGCGCCGCTCTTCAGCGTCCCAAGCGCTTCTTCGGCGCGGCTCGTAACATCGAGGAGGGTGGCAGTCTTACCATTATTGCC
>CAZORO010000543.1:1268-3902 GCA_964581845.1 uncultured bacterium | reverse complement strand
CTCCACAAGTCGCGCGTGTGATGATGTTTCCTGCCGCGGTGGTGCTTTGACCCGCTGACATCAGGTATACCGCTCCTCCAGCAAGGGTTCCACCCGCCGCGTAAATCGCCTTGGCCGGCGTGTAGAGAGACGAGCACAATACGGAACCTGTCACCAGCGCGGTCTTTTCCATTGGTCCTTTTTCACTGAAAGACTCCGATTTTTTTTTCAGGGTGTAGGCCACTCCCATCTGAGACAGGGAGGAAAGACACACACCCGCCAGCAGAAAAAGGAGGAGGGAGACAGAACGATTCCGAGGAATCATGGCTGCGTACCTTCTTTCTCGGCGGGTGGATAAAGAAGAAGTGTCCGGCTAATGCGTAAACCTGGCTCCGATGAGTTGACAGTGAACAGCCATTCCGGCGGTTGCATGTTTTCGAGAATCCGGATCCCCATGCGGATGAAGGGAAGGCTCAAAGAGCCTGAAGACCCCATGAGGGCAACCATCATAAGTGAGCTTTTCAATTGGTCGAGAGTCTGTTTCCAGGTAGTCGTAAGGTTGGAGAGGGTGACTGCTGTGGGTTGATCAGTCCAGATACGTTGGAGTTGGTCCCAACGACTGTGTTGCGTAAGCCCTTGCGGGAGGGGATTCCGGATCATCTCTATGAAATCCACGATTGGTTGCGTGGAAGCGGAGGTGGTTAAGATGAAAAGAGGCGGCTGTTTGAGTTCAGCCCACATGGATTTCCCCAAGAGACCCGCATCAAGCACCGAGAAGGTGACATCAGCCACCTGGGTAGCTGTGGCTGGAAAACCATATTTGGCGAGAGTCTCCTCGATTTTTCCGATGGTCCGTCGCGCGGCGGAGGCATCGCCCAGACTGAGTACAAAGAACAAGTCATTATTGATGACTTGCAGGCCCGAGATGCCCCCCTTCTCCGATTCACGGGTGATCCAGCCCATTTCAGGTCCTATGGCGGGAAGGAGGTCCTTTTCGACCGAATACCCAATGGTGCCCTGGATTTTCTCCCACTCACCAATCAAACCCGCGCCCCCTGGAAACTGTTGGATCAGATCGAATAGAAAGGAGTAGATTCGCCGGTAATCCGGAAGCCCTTGGAGTGAAACCTCGACTGCGCCCGGACGCAGAAGAGAGAGCATCACGGGAGAAAGAGGAGCCACATCAAAGAAACCTCCATTGGTGCCAGTGGAATCGAAGGACCAAAGCATGGTTTCGCTAATGCCGCCGGGAACAGGGCTGGAACCGGCTACAATGACTCCTTGGTCCTTGATAAGGTCAACGATGTTTTGGAGAGGTTTCGAAATCGATTCAGCTTTGAATGAGGGCATTATCTGGTTGAAGTCCCGCTCGACCTGACGCAGTTTTTCCAGTGTCTCAGGATCCTTCTCGAAGAGAGCCTCCTTGGTCTTATCCAAAACCAAAGAAGAGGCTGCTTCTGAAGCTGTGGATTCCACCAGACTGGTAACCGGTTTCACGATATCTTTGAGCAGGGATGCCAATTCAGACAGGTCCATCATGATGGATGACACCAGCGGTTCAGGCAGCCGTTTCCAAAGTTCCTCAATCGAGGATTTGGGTGAACGTCCAGGCTCATCTGGGGAGAACAGGTGATCTGTGGTGAGGATCACCGAGGAGTCCAACTGGTGAAGAAAAAAAAGGCCTCTCCCCTCGGCTGGAATCGTCGAGGCCGCCGGCTCAAGCACCGCCAACCCAAGCCGGCCTTGCTCCTCTCCAGCGGTCCAAACCAACACACCTTGGGAATGAGCCGCCAGAGCCTCAAACAAACCCGAAAGGTTCTGGAATAACTGCACCATGCCGGATTCAGGAGGAGTAATGCGCAATGTGGCACGGACACCAGGGGTCCCCGCCTCCATACGATGAAGCGTCCCAAGGAACGACGATCGTTTGAGTAGAGACCAATCCATCGTCATCACCACATCGTGGATGGTTTTAGGGAGGTTTTGGACCTCTCCTGTCGCCTCCACCAGGTCCAGAACCGCGGGAAGGAAATCATCGGTCACTGTCTCGAAGACAATCATCCCCAAGTCATTGGCCTTAAAGAGATTCCAGTATTCCTCCCAGCTGCTCAAGGTGAAGCCGGCGATGATTGGTCCTTGCGAGCTGGAGTAAGGGCATTCCGCGGGAACCTGGACTGAAAACGCGCTCACAAAAGCGAGCACGGTTAATGTGAGAAAAAAAACTCTTCCAGGAAGGGAGTGTGGTCTTTGGGGATTGGATGCCATTCTGTAGATCCTCCATTTTTCTTTGTTTTAGATTCTCTCCCGCCCTTGGATCCTATGGTAGAAGAGATTGAGGCCAATGAAGGGTGGGCTGCTCCTCATTAAGGTGAATCGAACGCAGCTCGGTTCCCCGGTGAATGTAGAGGACTCGTTCTCCAGGAAGGAATGCTGGATCGGCTTCATTCACTTGCCCTGAGATTCCCTGGATCAGAATGGTGGATTTCGAACCCTCCAGGACTTCCTGGAAATAGACCGTGTCCTGAGTACGGTCAAAAGGATTGCCTTGGTAAACCATGTAAAGGCCATCAGAACTGAAGACTGGAAGAGATCGGCTGGGTGATAGCTGGGTCACCTCCTGCATGACCCGGGTCCTTTCATCCAATCTGAGGAGCC
>CAZORO010000543.1:0-1247 GCA_964581845.1 uncultured bacterium | reverse complement strand
GACCTCTCCATCTATCCGTCCACATATTTCGATACTGGGAGTTCCTTTGAGCTTGATCGCATCCCGGATCTCTTGCAAAAGCGGTTGAGAGGCTCTTTCCGAGGTAGTGTCACCTATCTTCCGAGACTGGAGTGAGGTTTCGCCGACGAACAAATAGGTGCCGGAGTCAATGAAACAGGGAGACCACACATACTTCTCATCAATTCGTGGAGAGACTGCTCCCGTATCAAGCGAGATTTCATGAACTTGAGTGGGCCCCCAGGTGGCGACCATCCAACGGCTGTCGGGAGATATACTACAGAAAACAAGAACTGTCTCCGATTCCACCTCACAAAGAGTCGAGACAGTTGAAGAGGCCAAATCGACCCGATAGAAACGGGTGGCATGATGGCGCCGAAGGTGGCCTCCGAAAGTCCGCACAACTCTTTTCCAAAGCGGATCCCGGCTGATTTCTTGACTGAAAAGGGCCCTGGATTCATCCAGCCATGCCATCGGCTCCGCCGATTCCACCAGGCATTCGGATTCAGTCGTCTTGAGATTCACTAGGACAGTGGCATCCCGTGGAGACTCATTCCCTATCCTGGCGCGTACCCAGACTCGGTCCCCATCTTTGGAAACCAAACCGGGACGGGGGATACGGACTTCACTGACAGTGCTTTGCGAGATTCCTTCCGGATCGAGGATGAGATTCGGCAAAGAGGGATCACTCTGCAGGAAGAATAGACTCAACAGAGCCAAGCCAGCGGCCACAAGCAAGAAGCCAGAAATGAGTATGCGGCCCATGCGCCCTCCCCTCGAAAACCTACAAAGAATGTAGCAGATTCCTGGATGAAAGGGATAACCGCTGGCTGTTGGGAGGGTTACAGTTGGGCGGGACAACCGCTAATATCTGGCTGAATCAAAAAACTCAATGATTATAGCGAATTGATGCCCCCTATGAACTTAAACAAGAGTCCTTTTGCCGTCATTTCAAACGTTTGGAGGCCAATCCCGCCACACCGGCGAATCTGGCAGGGGAGTCTTCTCCCAGGTTCCTTGGTCCTGACCTCACTTCTGGTCTGGCTGGGATGTTCACCGCCGAACAGGGATACACCTTCACCCCAGTTACAGACGGTGGTTGCTTCATGGGATGGCGGACAATTGACGCTGGGAGAATGGCTGCACAGTTTCCGTGAGCTGGAGTCACTTGACACCTATAAATCCCAGAAAGTGGGGGAGGCAGTTCTACAGCTCTGTCATGAATGGGT
>CAZORO010000542.1:0-3916 GCA_964581845.1 uncultured bacterium | reverse complement strand
TGACCGTTCGCACCCCACCCTCTTCTCTCTCACCGAGCTTGGGCTGGTGCAACTAACCCGCAAGAGGGTTCGCAAGTCCATCCCCAAGAGCCTCTCTCGCCAATGCCCATACTGTCATGGGGAGGGGATCATCCTCTCCGAGGAGACCATGGTCACACGCATCATGCGCCGCCTGGAGGAGCTTCTCCTGGAGGATCCGCGCGACCAAATCACCCTGCATGTCCACCCCGCTCTGGCCGAGGAGATCAACACCAACCATTCGGACCGCTTGGAGGAGCTATCCCGTCTTCACGATGCCAAGGTCCGCGTGGTCGCCAAACCCGGCCTGCACCTCAACGACATGCGGGAAACCTTCGAGGTTGAGTAGGGTGGGGCTTGCCCCACCGGCGCCTTACGCCCCACCGAAGGTAAGAGAGAATGCTCCCCCGTGGGGCAAGCCCTACCCTACCGCTCTCATTCGGACTTCACGCTTCAGCGTGCCCGGCAAAGGAGAAGGTTGAACTCTATTAAAATGCCCTATGCCCCTCCCCGTATCGTCTCCACCCAGTGCAGCGCCTTCACACCGGTCGCATCGGCGAGTTGGTGACGGCAGCTGAAGCCACAAGCTACCACCTCGGTGCCTTCGTCACGGTTCTCGACCGCCGGGAAGAGGGTCTTTCCGCCAACCTTCATCGAGAGGTCGTGATGTTCTTTTTCATACCCGAAAGAGCCCGCCATCCCACAACACCCTGAATCGGCCTCGGTAAACTCAAGCCCCTCCACCTTGGACCAGAGCGCCTTCATCGCGCTGGTTCCATAAAGCGCTTTCTGATGGCAATGGCCATGCAGAAGGATCTTCTTCACAGTCGAACGCAGCCCGGTTTGGATATGCCCCGCCGCGAATTCCTTCTCAAGGAAGACATCAATCATCATCACATTTTCCTTGATGCGTTGACCCAGGGCGGTGTCCTCGATTAGATCTGGCAGGTCATCGGTCAGTGCTGAAGCGCAGCTTGGCTCGCACACCACTATCTTGAGCCCGGCTTGAATGTAGGCATCCAAAGCCCGCAGTGTCCGTTCGCCCTCACGCTTGGTCTCGCGGAGCAGACCATGGCTGATGCGGGGACGCTGGCAGCAACCTGCGCGCGCCAGAATCACGCTGTACCCGCAAGACTCCAGCAACTCCACCGCTGAACGCCCAATGTGCGGTTCGTAGTAGTTCATATAAGTGTCATCAAACAGGACAACCCTCGTTTGGAGCTCAACCTTTAAGTTGTTCTGTTTCCGTTTTTCAAACCACTTGTGAAAAGGCTTCGAGGTGTACTTGGGCAAACTGCGCCGTTGATCGATCCCCACCCAGGACTCCAGGGTTTTCTTGAATAGACTGGTGTCTTGCATCCAGTTCACTAACGGAGCCAGCCAGCCCGCGAAAACCGGGGCATAGTCCGCCGAGGTGGCAATCATCCGGTCGCGCATCGAAAGCCCATGTTTATCATGATAGCGCTGTAGGAACTCGCTCTTGAGGCGCGCCATGTCGACATTGCTGGGGCACTCGGACTTGCAGCCCTTGCAAGAGAGGCACAGATCGAGCACCTCGAATACCCGCTGGCTAGTCATCCCCTCGGAACCGAACTGCCCGGTCATCGCCAGACGTAGAGCATTGGCCCTTCCACGCGTGCTGTGTTCTTCATCCATGGTGGCCTGGTAACTGGGGCACATGGTACCAATAAGGGTTTTCCGGCAGGTACCGACACCAGTACACAACTCAACCGCCGCCGCGAAGCTGCCATCCTCGCGGTAATGGTAATATGTTGGAAATGTGTCCACTCGGTAGTTGGGGCCATAACGCAGGTTTTGGTCTATCGGCCCAGCATCGACAATCTTTCCAGGGTTCATCAACCCCGCTGGATCGAAGACCTGCTTGAGCTCCTTGAAGGCGGCATACAGCTGGGGGCCATAAAAAGCTTCCATGTAAGGACTGCGTACCATTCCATCGCCATGTTCGCTGGACCAGGAACCGCCGTACTCACGCACCAACTCGAAGGCCTTTTGTGAGATCTTCTTCATCAGATCGATGTCCCGCTGAACCCGCAGGTCCAGGATGGGACGGATGTGGATGAGACCGACGCTGACATGGGCATACAGCGCCACGGGGACATCCAGGCTTTTACAAAAATCAAGGACTTTGTCCGTATATTCGGAGAGTACCTTGGTGGGAACCGCGGCATCCTCGATGAATGGGATCGGACGCCGTTCGCCCTTCATCCCCAGCATCAAACCAAGGCCATTCTTCCGTACTTGCCACACACGCGCCTTCCCGGCGGCATCGTGACGTAGGACATGGGAATAACCGATGCCTTTCGACTTGAGGTCAGCGGCTAACCCTTCCGCCTTGGCGGAGGTTTCCTCCTGGGTATCGCCATAGAACTCGACCATCAGGACGGCCTCTGGCTCGCCATCCAGCCAGTCGATCAATGGCGCGATGCTCAGCTGCGCACGGGCCATCTTGAGTACTGAGCCATCCAGGATTTCAACCGCCGAGGGTCCATGGGGCAGGATGTCCTCGACCGCCGCCACGGAATCAAGCAGATTGGAGAAGTGCGGAATGCACAAGGATGTGGCATTAGGGAGTGGCTCCAGATTGACCTTAGCCTCGAGGATGGTAGCGAGTGTCCCTTCGCTCCCCACGATCAGCTTGGCGAGATTCCACTCATCCGTGACGGTGAGCTCATCTAGGTTGTAGCCCATCACACGGCGCATGACCTTGGGGTAACGTGCCGCGATCTCATCACGATTGTTGTTGATGAGCTCCTCGACCTTACGGTAGATCTGTCCCTCGCGGTTTTGAGTGGCGGCACGGTGACGGTATTCCTCTGGGGTGAGCTTCTTGAGCTCCAACACCTCGCCATCCGAGAGCAGGACGCGTGTTTCAAGGACATGATCGACTGTCTTGCCATACAGGATGCTGCGTGTGCCGGAGGAGTTGTTGCCGATCATCCCGCCCACATTGGCACGGTCGGAGGTAGCGGGATCGGGCGCGAAGTGGAGACGATGCTTGGCCAGCTCCGTGTTGAGTTCATCCCGTACAATTCCCGGCTGAACCCGTGCCCAGCGTTCCTCCACATTCACCTGCAGGATCTGGTTCATGTACTTCGAGAGGTCCAAGATCATCGAGGCGCCCACAACCTGCCCGCCCAGGCTGGTGCCTCCGGCGCGGGGGACAATGGTGACCCCATGCTCCTTGGCGGTTTGGACCGCCATGCGCACATCTGTCTCATCCCGTGGACAGACCACCGCTACCGGCATGATGCGGTAGATGCTGGCGTCGGTCGAATAGATCCCGCGCCGGACCTCATCGAAGGAGACATCTCCCCGGACACGTTTCCTGAGGTCTTGTTCAAAGGCTTGCTGACTGGATGCGCTCACGTTGTGCTCCTGTTTCTGAAGGATCCCATGATGGGTCCAGGATTATTCCTTTGCTTAACAACCCACAATCTCATTGCCATTTCAGCCCGTCATTCCCGCGAAGGCGGGAATCCAAGGTGAACCAGCTTACACATCAACTCCAACCAGATGTCTCAGAACCTCCACCAGGAAACTTGGAGAGGCCAGACGCTTGGGCAGCATGTAGACCGCCGCGATTCCACCCGAAAGCAGGAAAGCCATCAGGTTGGCGGAGAAGACAGACATGAAGTAGTGGGGCTTGCCCACCTGTGGCTTGTGCATCCGTGAGATGATCCACTCCTCATAGATGGTGGTGATCCCAATGCTGATGACAAAGGCTATGGCGATATAGGTCAGTTTCAATGTCCAATAGATTATGTTCATCCCTGTATTAACAATGTTGTTGGCCGCTGTAAACAAAACCAGACTGAGGATCATATTTATTTGGAGAAATTAATTTAAACAGCAAGTTTTTGAATTTCCTGTCACAACA
>CAZORO010000541.1:2222-3923 GCA_964581845.1 uncultured bacterium | reverse complement strand
AGTGGACAACCCAAGTCATCTCCATTCAAAAGATCATGATTTTCAATACTGGCGGTGAGAGGCCGAAATTCCCTGACTTGTGCACGGAGTAATTCGACGTTTTTACGCGCCGAGAGGCCGGTGACCTGGAAATATCCGGGATGATCACGGATAACTTCCAAGGTTTGTGTGCCGATCGAACCTGTAGAACCGAGAATCGCGATCTTGCGTCTCATTAGTGGCGATTATTTCACAAACAGGTGGCCTTGGAAGGCATTGATGTTGGGTGTTGAATCCTGATTCCGTGACTAACTGGTTCCTGTCAGTAAGGCTGCTCCGCAGGATTCCCGGATAATCAATTTGGGTTCCAGTTCGATGTGTATGGGTTCCTTCAGCCTTCCTTGGATGAGGTCCATAAGTAAGGTCACTGACCTGCGATATATCTCCGCGAAGGGAATCCTCATCGCGGTTAAAAGGGGTGGCTCGATGATCGCCAGCAAGGTGTCATCAAAATTGGCCACGGAGACATCATCAGGAATCCTGCGCCCCGTCTCTTGAATGGCGTATACCGCCCCACGGGCCATACCTTCAGAGCCCACGATGAGACCATCAAGATCCGTGTGCCGTTCCAGTATCATTTTCGTCAGCCAATAGCCTCGCCCCAAACCGATATCCGGTCCTGAAAAGTAGGATCCCAGAGGAACAAGCCCATTCTCGTTCAGGCACTCGGTGAAACCCTTACACCGGCCTGCTGAAAGAGATAGATAAGAACCATGTGGCCAGATTCCGACAAGCCGCCTACGTCCAATCCGCAAAAAATGATTGACCAATTGGGTCGATGCTTTTGGGTTGTCGATACCGACAGCGGAGACATCATCTGGAACTCCCGATACATGTCCGATGATTACCGTCGGATACCCCGCCCGCGCGAAGCGGACATACTCGGTTCTTTGCAGCGTGGGTTGCTGGTATAGCAGTCCATCCACCAGATCCAAGCCTAGATCAGTTCCCAACAGGGGAGAGGGGGGACCCTCATTACGTTGTTTGACCACCAGATCCCACTTCGCCCCATCCGCCATCATTTTAATCGCATCCAGGATAATTCCCACCGTGAAATTGCGCTCATAAGTGATGACATCCTCCACCGCGGAATGATGGTATTCCTCGGGGAGAGGTGGCAGAACCATAGTTTCTCCCTCTGTTTGTGCAACTCCATGGGGAGGGGTTTCTCCACGGATGCTGACACCGATCAGATTGAGACGGTTCCCTTTCTTGAGTGAACGGGCGGACCGGGAGGGGACATAATTTAATTCGGCCGCGATCCGTTCGATACGGCGGGTGGTTTCCTCTGGAATGGGGATCTGGGATTGAACCTTATTCAGGACCCGCGAGACTAAAGCTTTGCTGACATCGGCAGCTCTGGCCACATCCGCCATGGTCACACGGCTTCTGGGCTGCGGGGTACGTTTTTTACGCCGTTGTTCCTCGGCTGGAATCCCCGTCACAATATCGCTCCCATCTCAGGCAGGGTTTCTTTCCCTCTCGCTTAAGTCCCTCTCCTCACTGAAGAAGAGAGGGACTCGTCCTCAATCTCGCTTACTTGATAGTTTACCCATTAGAAGCTTGCCCGATGTGCGTAAAGACCAAATTGTTAACCGTTTAACGGTAAAACTTATCAATTTAGGAGTCAATCCACTTTGCCAATTGCATCACAGGGACACT
>CAZORO010000541.1:0-2212 GCA_964581845.1 uncultured bacterium | reverse complement strand
GCCAATTCAGCGTCTCCCTCAGGTTGCTTGGCGACAATACAGTGATCCCCATCGGGAGATTCCTTGAGGTTATCCGGAGCAATCTCTGTGCAAAGGTTGCAGAAAGAACAGGATTTATCTACAAACCAAGCTCCATCTACATTGTCTTCCCATCTTTCATTGATTTGCGCCATGGCGGTTTCCTTTCATTCAAAAATGAGGGACGGGAAGAGTCACCTCCACCCGTCCCTTCTGTTTTACGATAGGGGGAATTGTAATATTGGCAAGTAAAAAAAGGAATGGTAGGACCAGAAATCAAATCATAGGAATGTCAAGTAAGACAAAAACACAGTAAAAATACTTGAATCGCTTTTCATAGTGTTCTACCATCCGTTTGTTTCGAGTAGGATGGTTTCCCAGGGGCAAACTTTGACGGTGTTTGCATGACCCATTTCACGATGGGGAGAAGGGTTGTTTCATAAAGATTGTGGTCAGTTTTGAATGATGACCATGTGTAAGATCCGTTCCAGATGGAACGTCTGAATTGTTGTCTCACCGAGGTGGCTCATGTTACTAAAAAACTCCAATCTCGCCGTTAAAATCGGCTCCGGCTTTGCACTTGTCTTGCTCCTCCTCATCGCTGTTGGATTCCTCGCGGTCTATCGTATGTCCCAGGTGGGGAAGGAATCGACGGAGCTATCCGAGGTTATGATTCCTGAAGTCAGAATCTCCAGTGATCTCGAAGCGGATGTGCTAGAGACCTTTTTTCATATGCGCGGATATGGCTACACGCAGGACCCCAATTTCCTCAAGCTGGGAAAAGAAAGTCTTGACAGGGCAAAGAAGGGAGCTACCGCGGCTCTGGATCATGCAACCTTGCATGCGTCCGAAAGGTTGGAGGATTTGAAGAAAGCAGGGGAGCAGAGCGAGGTTAATCTCGCGAAGTATGAGAGCTTGATCAACGAAACAGTGGCCATGAATGAGGCCAAAGTGGCGGTGATATCCGCTTTGGAATCCTCGGCGTCTGGGATGCTTGAGTCCTGCGAAAAATACCAACAGGAACAACTTTCGGCTTTGTCGAAAGAGGTTGGGACGTTGACGGACACAGCGAAACTCTCGGCAAGAATGGGAAAGCTGGATTCCACATTCAAGATCCATGGCATCCTTAACAATGCGGTCACCGCTCTTTGGCGGGGTCAGGCTCAAAGGAAGGCTGATGCGATTCGTAATTGCGTGGAACCCCTCAAGGAGGCGGAGTCCATAATAGGAAGCCTGATCCCAGTCACCCCTGAAGCAGCGATTGTGGATCACCTCAACAAGTGCAGTTCGCAGATTACGGCGTTCAGGAAGGCTGTCCTCGATATCGCGGAGAGCATGGAAAAAGGAACTGCTCTCACAAACCAAAGGCAAGACCTAGCGGATGTGGTAAAAAAATTGGCGGGCGACACCGCAACCAATGGGATGGTAGACATGGAGGAAATGGGAAAAACCTCGGCAACCAACCTGATCAATGCCTCCAACATGGTCAAGATCGGCCTCATCATTGCCTTGGTGATCGGAGTGGCCTTCGCGATCGGATTAACAAGAGCGATTGTGGGTCCGCTCAAGAAAGGTGTTGATTTCGCTACATTGGTGGCCGATGGCGATCTGACCCAACAGATTGAACTGGCGCAGAAAGATGAAATCGGTGTGTTAGCCGCCTCGCTCAACACCATGTCCGAGCGGTTGCGGAAGAGTTTCTCGGAGGTGGCGGGGCACACGGAATCGGTGGCCTCCGCCTCGGAGGAATTGACCGCGGTTTCCAATGAACTGGCGGCCAATGCGGAAGAAACACAGGCTCAAGCGGCCAATGTGGCCTCCTCCACCGAGCAGATGTCCGCCAGCATCCACAATGTGGCCGCGGCCTCGGAGGAGATGTCGGCCTCCATGGAAACCGTTTCAGCCTCGGTTGAGGAAATCAATGCCTCGCTGAGTGAGGTGGCGAAAAACTGCGCCGAGGGATCACGCATTTCTCTTGACGCGGACCGTCAGGCCGAGGAGGCCAAGGCGGCCATGCAAAGCTTGGCGCAATCCGCCGGGGATATCGGCAATGTTATCGAGACGATCAGTTCCATCGCCAAGCAGACTAACCTGCTGGCTTTGAATGCCACCATTGAGGCCGCTCGTGCCGGGGAAGCAGGGAAAGGTTTCGCGGTGGTGGCCTCGGAGGTGAAAGAATTGGCCAACCAGACAG
>CAZORO010000540.1:0-3924 GCA_964581845.1 uncultured bacterium | reverse complement strand
CGAGGCCAGACCGAAGGGGATGGTGTAACGCTCCTCGGGGACATTCGCACCGAAGACCGCACCGCCATAGAGCAGCTGGTGTTCGAAGAAGATCACCGGGTCCTCGCTGTAGATGGCGGTATTGAGCAGGCCCTTGGCATCGAAGGGAGTGGCCGGCACACAGACATACAGCCCTGGCATGTTGGAGTACTTGGAAACCAGCTCCTGGCCATGCTGGCAAGAGTAACCCTTTCCGCCTCCGATGGTGGTGCGCACTACCATGGTGCGCTTGGCCTTGCCGCCATACATATAGCGCGCCTTGGCGGCCTGGTTCTGGATCTGATCCTCGGCCTGAGCCAGGAAGTCGTTGTACATGATTTCACACACCGGGATTACATTCTGGGTCATGCTCGCGCCCAGAGCGAAACCGACAATCGCTCCCTCGGAAAGGGCGGTGTCGAAGTTCTTCTCAAGTCCATATTTTTCGGTCAGGCCAACGGTGACACCGAAAGCTCCGCCATAGGGGCCCACATCCTCACCAAAGGAGATGACACGCGGGTCATTCTCAAAGGCCTGGGCCAGGGTCTCATTGATGGCATCCTTGATGGAGAGCTTCCGCTCGGTCTTGGCCTCGGAGTAGTGCTTGTAGCTCTTGAGTTGGTGATAGACCGGATCGAAGGTCTTGGAGTAAACATCATCCAGGATGGTCTCGACCGGCGGTTCGGGGGATTTCCAGGCGAATTGGACCGCTTCATCGATCTCGGCCTGGATGGCGGCCTTGACCTTATCCAGGTCCTCGCGGGTGTAGATGCCAGCATCGAGCAACTGGGCTTCATACTTGCGGATCGAGTCCTGCTCCATCCAGATCCGCTCCTCTTCCTCGCTACGGTAGGTCTTGCAGGAATCGGAGAGGGAGTGCCCCTTGTAACGCATGACCATCATCACCAGGAGCACGGGGCCATTGCCCTTACGGGCATAGTCCACGGCGCGGTCGAAAGCATCCCAACAGGCCAGCGCATCGGTTCCATCGACCACTTCACTGGGGATGTTGTAGCCCCATGCGCGCACCGCGCAGTTCTCGATGTTGGAGACATCCTCCAAGCGGCCAGTCATGGCCGCGCCATTATCCTCGACTACAAAGACACAGGGGACTTTCATCGCCGAGGCCATGTTCAGTGTCTCATTGAAGACACCCTCCTGAACTGCGCCATCGCCGAAGAAGCTGATCACAACCTGATCCTTCTTGGCAATCTTCACACCCATCGCCGCGCCACCCGCGATGGAAATGCCGCCACCCACCACGGCGTTCGCGCCCAGGTGATTGCGTTCGAACTCGGCCACGTGCATCGAGCCACCCTTGCCCTTGCAGCAGCCCGCCTCGCGGCCAAACATTTCAGCCATCATGGCCTTGGTATCAGTGCCCTTGGCGATGGAGTGGCCATGGCCACGATGGTTGGAGGTGATGTAGTCATCGGGACGAAGCACGATAGAGATGGGAGCTTCGGCGGCTTCCTGGCCCACGCACAGGTGAGTGGCGCCACGGTACTTCACTGAGGTGTCCTTATAGGTTTCGTTCTTAAGCTCGCCAATGGTCACATCGAAAGTACGAATACGGACCATCACCTCGTAAAGTTTTTTGGCTTGCTCCGGAGTCATTCTCTTTTCGGCGAGAATTTGTTTAAGGGGGGTGTGAAACTGGTACATCGGAATCGGGGGAGCATTCAAATAACCAGGCTCATTCCGATACTTGCGGACATACGTCTTTGGCACAATGGAACTCCTTTAGATCTACCGGGGAGAAAACCCTGGGTGTGTTCTTCTGGACAACCAAGCAATTTTACCCGAATAATCCGCTCAGTCAAGCAAACGCAATTGTCAATCGGTTAACCTATTTATTCCCAGTCGATATTCAAGCCTGCGAACCTAACAGAAAGGACTCACTATCTACAGATTAGATCATGGGAGAAGTACCCCCGATTCCATCCAGCGGCCGCAAGCATAAAGGAGGTAATCGAACAGGGGCTGGCCTGTTTCCCACTCCACAGGCTATATTCCCGCCGGGATGGGCGCACTCGAGAAGATCCTGGAAGTGTTCCGCGATACGGGGAGACTGGGAAAAAATGTCGTGCATTGGGAGGTTCTCCCACCCCGGCAGGCGGAATTCGGACCTTGGCCGGAAGGTCTTTCTACGGAATTGATCCAGCTGCTTAAACAGCGTGGCATCGATCACCTTTATTCGCACCAGTCCGAAGCCATCACCAAAAGTCTGGCCGGAGAGCATGTGGTTGTAGTCACTCCCACCGCCAGTGGCAAGACCTTGTGCTACAACCTTCCGGTGCTGCAACGTGTCCTCACCAATCCCGAAGCTCGCGCGCTTTATCTCTTCCCCACCAAGGCACTCTCCCAGGACCAGATGCTGGAGATGCATGGCCTCTCGGAAAAGCTGGGACGCGATATCAAGGTCTTCACCTTCGATGGCGACACACCCCCCAATGCCCGTAAGGCGATCCGTAATAGCGGGCATATCGTGGTCACCAACCCCGACATGCTTCACACCGGGATCCTGCCTCACCACACCAACTGGATCCAATTATTCGAGAACCTGGAAACCATTGTCATTGATGAGATCCACCAATACCGCGGCATCTTTGGGAGCCATATGGCGAATGTCCTGCGCCGTCTGCGCAGGATCTGCGCTTTTTATGGGGTTTCACCCCGCTTCATCTGTTGCTCGGCCACTATCGCTAATCCCAAGGAGCTGGTGGAGAACCTGGTTGGGGAGGAATTCACGCTGGTTGACAAGTCCGGTGCCCCTTCAGGGGAGCGTCATGTCATCTTCTACAACCCTCCCGTGGTGAATGCCGAGCTGGGTATCCGTGCTTCCTCAGTGAAAGCCGCCAGCCGGATCGCCGCCCGTTTGATCGTGGAGGGCGCTCAGACCATTGTCTTCGCACGCAGCCGTAACCGTGTCGAGGTGATCACCATCTATCTGCGGCGGATCATGCGGCGTCTCCATGAGGATGCCACGACAATCTTCGGGTACCGTGGGGGTTACCTTCCCCTCGAACGGCGTGAGATCGAGCGTGGAGTCAAGGCAGGCAAGATCCGTGGAGTGGTGAGCACCAACGCGCTGGAACTGGGGATCGATATTGGACAGTTGGAGGCGGCTGTTTTGTCGGGATATCCGGGAACTGTCTCTAGCACCTGGCAACAAGGGGGGCGCGCGGGGCGCCGGGCTTCGGCCAGCCTGATCGTGGTCGTAATGAATAGCTCCGCCATCGATCAGTACCTGGCGAATCACCCCAGATACTTTTTCGGATCAGCACCCGAGCATGGCATCATCAATCCGGATAATCTCTTCATCCTCACCGCGCATGTGAAGTGTGGGGCCTTCGAACTACCCTTTGACAAGAGCGAGCGGTTTGGGACGCTTGACATCCAGCCGGTGCTTCAGTTTCTGGATGGTGAACGCATCCTCCGCGAAAAGGGGGGGAGGTACTACTACTCCTCCGACCGTTATCCCGCCGAGGAGGTCTCGCTGCGTACCGCCGATCCCTGCAATTTCGTCATCCTCAATCTCTCCAACAACAACCAGGTGTTGGGTGAAGTGGACTATGCCAGCGCACCGGAAATGATCCATGAGGAAGCGGTATACCTTCACCAGACACGTCCGTTCCTGATTGAGAGATTGGATTGGGAGGGACGCAAGGCTTACGCGCGCGAGGCGGATTTGGACTACTACACTGACGCTGTGTCGAAACGGGATATCCGTATGTTGGCCTGTAACCTCGCACAGGAGGTTCCAGTCCGGAATGAGTCCAGCAATCTCACCCCCTTGGCTCCAGACCACCTCACCCCCTTGACTCCAGACCACCACACCCCCCAACCCCCCACACCCACAGGGAGAGGGGGGCACAGGTTAACCGGGTCGCAGGTGGCAAAGGA
>CAZORO010000539.1:0-3933 GCA_964581845.1 uncultured bacterium | reverse complement strand
AAACGCGTATCTTTTCCTCGGTTTGCGTTCCATCACGGACTTGCCCGATCAGCCAATTACCGATGTGCCTTCCACCAACTGAAATACTGGCACCCGCACCCCAGAGACCCGCGCTCAGGCATGGCCGGATTGTAGGACCTTCCACACAGACGCGTCCCAGCATGGAGTCAGAGTGCATACATCTGGCACGGCTGGTTTCGGTCTGGCGGAAGATCGTGGAGCACAAACGACAGAAGTTGCTGGGTTTGGTGATGGGTGTGCCATCCGTGTCCGTAATGAGCGCCGCTGTACCTGTGGCTTGCGCGAAATCGTCTTGAAGTCGTTGTATGTCATTCAGATTAAAAAGATCCTTAAAAGTTATGCCCTCCGGATTGTCCAATGGGCGGACCAACGCGATGATCCGTTTCTCCAGCGCCTCCTCCGTACGTTTACGGTCGGTGATGTCGGTCGATATACCACAGATCGCATATATTTCTCCCTGTTGGTTGCGCAGCGGAAATTTCTGGGAAATATAGGTGTGAAGTTCATCGCCTTGTGGCAAGATTTCCTCGAATTCAAGGGTTACCCCATCGTTCAAAACGAGTAGATCGTTGTTACGGAGTGTATCCGCTTTGTCTGATGGGAAGATGTCATGGTCTTGTTTTCCCTGAATATCGTTATTGGAAATGTGGAAGAGAGATTCGAATTGACGGTTGATGAGGAGAAACTTGCCGTCCCGGTCCTTGATGTAGATGACCGCAGAAGAGTTGTCAATGATTCCTTGGAGGAGTTTACTGCTTTCTCGTAGCGCTTCCTCCGCCCGCTTGCGTTCGGTAATATCTATACCAGTCCCAACGATGTACATGTTCTCGCCCACATACATGCGGACACCAACCATGGAGTAGGGTATCTTTTCCCCAGCACGAGTCAGAATACGAACCTCTAATGAGGCATAACCCAGTGAAAAAACATCCTGCATTTTACTGATAATGAGTTCCAAATCTTCTTCGGCAACGAGTTGGCGTATGTTGAGATGGGACATCTCTTCACCGGAATACCCTAATACTGACATATGGTCCGCATTCCAACGCACTAATTGTCCTTCTGAGTCGAAGACGAAAAAGATACCTGGCAAACTGTTGATAACGCTCTCGGAAAACTGCATTTCCTGTTGTAAGACCTGCTCCATGTGCTTGCGTGCGGTGATGTTGGATTGAGTGCCCCAGATACGTACGAGATGCTCATCAACAATCTCGCCATGAAAGCTTTCCATGAGGAAAATATCATGTCCATCCTTGTCCACATCCCGCGTCTCTATACTGGTTACTTGGTAATCCCTGTTTTTCAAAACGAGAGATGCCCTGGCTCCATAATTTGGTGAGAAATCTGTTGCTAAGCGGCCGGCCATTTCATCAACCGATAGACCATACATTTGCGCGAGTGACTTATTAACCTCCCCGACTATGGCTTGTTTGTTGATAGCATCAATAAGATCAGCCTCCTTCATCTTGATAGAGATGGGGGGAACAATATCAATTCGATAAATTCCTTCGCTGCTGTGGATGATAAAATTCCGGTAGCGTTCCTCACTTCTACGCAAATCGGTGACCTTTTGGTTCAAGCGATGCTTCAAAACGATGGTGATAAGGATAAGACTGATTAAGAGCAAACCCACGAATAGAGCGGATATTTCCATTAATCGTAGTGTTTCTGGACTGAACCCTCCATTCGATTTCAGCGAGATCCATTTGTCCCGGATTCCAGTTAACTCCTCTTCCTGGATCCCATCCAGAGCCTTTTGTATGGAACTGTAGAGGAGAGGATATTTACGGCTTATGGCAATGCTCCAGGCAAAGGAGAGTTCCGTTGTTCCCGCTACCCGGAGATTGGGGATGCCTTCTTTGACAATGTAGTAAGCGGCAACCGCGAGGTTTTCCACATAAGCATCGACCTGCCCGAAGGAAACGTGATGCAATCCTTCGGGCACGTTTGTCATGGGCACTATCTCGAATTGGTTGAGCAAAGCCTGGTCCTGAAGGTATTTTTCAGTAGCATATCCAGAGACAACGCCGATCCTCCGGCCAGTTAAGCTATTCAGAGTTAGGTTCCCCGTAACTGCATTAGTGGTGATGATAACCACAGGCACGGTGGCATAGGGGCGAGTAAAAAAAGCATACTCTTCGCGTTCTGTGGTTTTCACGATGGTTGGGGCGATGGCGCATTCTCCACTTTTCAGCGCGGCCAAGTGCTCATTCCAGTCATCGGATGGCCTTTTGATGAAGGTAACACCAAGCAGCTCTTCAACCCTGGCAATAATATCTGCTCCCATTCCGGAAAAGGTTCCATAAGTGGATTGGAATTCGATTGGAGGGAATTCAATGTTGAAAAAGAGTGTCAGTTTCTCAGGGTTTTCATTCAGCCAGGCACGTTCTTCGGAGGTGAGTTGTATAGGATTGTTGGCTACAGCCCCGGATGGCATGGCAAGACCAACAAACAATAAGAGAGACAGTAAAAACTTCGCCATCTATCCAGCACCTTTTTGGGGTTATTCAGATAATACCTACTATTATAGGATCTTCTGCAAACTCCTCTCTTTCACAATCCGTATCGGTTTTCCACTTTTCACTCCGGTCAGGAGAAACGTTATCCTGCAGTTCAAGTTTGGTTTCCCCACAAGAGAAAAGAGTTGAAAAATGGGGTGTCAACACCTCCTTGTTATATCGATGTGGGATATCCCACGCCGATAGGTGGTTCCCTTAGGATGACCGCCTGTGGGTGTGTTGGATGGAATGGAGGCTATCTCTCTCCGCGGAGAAATATATGCCCTCGATTTTCCACAATGGAAAGTTTAGACCTTGTCTCCGGGTCTAGCAAGTCTGAAATGTGAGATTCGTTAAAAATCTATTTCATGCCATTAACAAGGCCAATTAAGTCTTTGGGGCCCACTCCTCCACTGGAATCCAGGTCAGCGGGATTCCCCTTGCCGGTCTTGCCAAACTCCAGCGAGAAGCCGAAGAGGTCAAGGGCATCGACCGAATCATCCTGATTGACATCGGAGATGGCCCAAGCCTTCACCGTGAGCACATAATCCGAAGTGCCTTTGGGAACACTCAATGATCCTGTGGGTGAGGTCAAGTTGAGAATAGGCGATCCACCACCACCTGCCCTGGAAATGCCGGCTGCCAGACGGCGTGGAGGAGTGCCTATCACCTCGCACACTAGAGTAATTTCATCTTTGACTGATGAGAGAACTTGTAACGGTATGGTGATACCCGAATCCAAAGCTTCCGGATTGACCATCTCACGCAGGAACAATCCGGTGGCCCCCCAGTCTGGATGGCAAATGACAAAGTCGAAGTCCATATCCTCGGGACGGGTTTCCTCGGTAAAGGTGGACTCCACGTCGGCAATGTCATATCCCACAGCCGCTCCGGGGTAGGCTCCCACGATCAGAGTGCGATAGAGCCCCTCCGTATTGATGGCGGTGAGGCGGTACCCCCAACCAGACACAACCGCTTTATCATTCAGATCTTTGAGATCGGCGGGTATTCCCACCCCACTCTTGCTCTTCTTTTTACTGAAAGTGAAATCGATCATCTGCGGCCAGGGGGTGTTATCACTCACCATGGGAGGATCATTGAAACGGATCCCATGTGCCAGAGTTGCTTCGGTCCCGAAGGTGACCCAGCAGCCTTGGGTCGGTTGAAGAGTCCCATTCCAGGGCGAGAAGGAGGCGGGGATGCTGAGATCATTCTGGATCTCGAGGAAGAGCTGACCAACCCAGCGGTTGTAATGGCGGACATCCCGGACCAGATCCCCAGGCCCTAAAGCATTCATTTGAGCCACCACCGTTGAGCCGTCATACACTCCCTGTGTATAGATATCGATGGGGAATGCATAGGGATTGCCGACCATCAGATGTACCGCTTCAGTAAAGGGTGTAGGTGCCGCGGG
>CAZORO010000538.1:0-3935 GCA_964581845.1 uncultured bacterium | reverse complement strand
ATGGACAGATACTCCTGTGTCCGCGAAGACGGTGCGAAACCAATCTCCCACATCGTAAAGCGGATGGGCCGGATCATACTCCGCTTCCCAGGTCACTGAGTTCATGACCAGCACCTGCCGCAAGACAGCGGGTGCTGAGTTCATGGAATCTCCTCGAAAACAAAAGCCTCGGCGGCGAAAAACTCCTGCAGGCCGAGACGGTCGAGAGCCTTCGCGGTTCCCACATTGCGGTCCTCCGCGCGCTGCCAGAACTCACGGTCATCATAGGGGCCTGGAAATACAGCCCTATCCTTTTGGCTCTCATGCTTGAAAATCGACATGGTTTTTCTCCTCGCCTCGGTCTTCGAGAGCGGTACGAAGACATCCACGAGATGGATGTCCCATTCCTGCCAGGCTCCCCGGTAGAGCCACACCTTGGGACGGTGGTCTGGCTTGAGACGCAGCAGAGCCTGGTCGATGGCCTGTTTACACATGCGGTGGGTGCCATGCGGATCGGTCATGTCACCCGCGACAAAAATGTGTTCCGGTCTCATCTTGCGCAGGAGATCGAGCACGATCTGTACATCCTCGTCATCAATCGGATCTTTTTTGACCGTGCCTGTTTGGTAGAAGGGAAGATTCAGGAAATGAGCATGCTCGCGTCCTATCCCCAGGGTCTCAATGGCCGCGATGGCCTCGGACTCACGGATAATGCGTTTGACATCCTGGACACCAGGTGTATCCATCTCGCCGATATTCTTCTTGTGGAGTACCTCCATCAATTCCGATATTTCCTTGATGACATTCGTGTCCTTCACTCCGAAGGTATCTCCGATACGTTGGATGAACTCAAGGTGCCGGAGGACATCCTGGTCGAAGACCGCCAGATTCCCGCTGGTCATATACCCGATATCGATCCGGTTGTGCCTTTCTACTAGCTTCTGCATCGTTCCCCCCATGCAGATGACATCATCATCAGGATGAGGAGAGAAGATTAAAACACGCTTTTTCTCAAAGAAATCCTGAGTATTCCAGATATGGCTCATCAAACGGTGGGCGACACGTGTGTTGATCACATCCGGCGGTCCGGCGGCACGCAACAAGCTGGTCATGTGAGCACGGTTGTAGTCGGTGTTCTCTAGTTTACTGAGCGCATTGCCGGTTTCCTCCGAGAGCTGCAACACAGCGCGGTATTCGAGATCGGGGGTCCATGTGACATCCCCCAAAATCCAGGGCTTACGGATACGGGTCAGGCAACTCGCGGCACCCAGATCCACCATCATGAAGGCGGCTGGGTGACCTTGCAGGTACGAAGCGGGAACCATGGAGTTGATGTCTTCCTCAACAATCTTCCTAACAAGAGAGGCTTCTCCCTCACCGATCGCCACCACGTAAATATGCTTGGCCTCCATCAGGGTGCCCATTCCCATCGTCACCGCGAACTCGGGTACATTCTCCTCCGAGAAAAAATCGGCGGCGGCTTCCTTGCGCGTCACCTCATCCAATGCAACCAGGCGTGTCCTCGTGCCTGGAAGCGTGCCTGGCTCATTGAATCCAATGTGTCCCATGCGGCCTGCCTCGAGCAACTGGATATCGATGCCACCCTCGGCATGGATCGCACGTTCGTAGTCCTTACAGGCTTTATCAATTTGGGATCTTGGGATGTCTCCCCGCAACAGGTTGACCTGGTTATCCGAGATGTTGATGTGATCGAGCAGGTTCTCACGCAGGAAACGGGCGTTGCTTTGAAGTCCATCGGGTGAGATGGGAAAGTATTCACCCAAGTTAAAGACCACCACATCACGGAAATCCAGCCCTTCCTCGCGGTTCATACGGATCCACTCACGGTATACACCCACAATCATGTTTCCGGTGATGAGACCGAGGACGGTCCGTTTTCCAAGGGAGGTTCTCTCCTTGATAAGGCGGGCGGTTTTATGGGCAACACGCAGGCTGAGTTCCTCGTGGTCCGTGAATATCGATACCGGCATTCTTTCGTAGCGAAGGAATTCCGGGCCGTTTTCTATCATGACAGTTTTCATGAGTTTCCTTGTTCTCCTGGTTTTTCAACCGGATTTTCCTGCATCAAAGGGAGGTATTGTGATACAGAGCCTATTTCCGGTGAAGGGCGGGTGGACTCATGCCGGTATGTGATGCGATGGAACCACGTTTGGATGTTCCTGTTGAGTTCCGATCTCCAGGACTATCATCCCGGGCGAGGTTGGATTCCAGACCAGTCTGGATTGAAGACGCTTGAGGATTTGTTGAAGCAACTCATGCCGGAAATGGATGGCGGGAGTATCTCCATTGACAAACCAGGCGTTGAAGGGTAAGGGAGCAGAGGCTTTCCACTCAATCCACAATACTCCCTCATGAAGGCCCTGGCAGAGGGGTTCGATAACTCCACCCCCCATCGCCTCCAGCAGGGATCCCAGCCACACCGAGAATGCCTTCCAGATAGAGGGAGTGCCACAGGCACTCCAGGCTTGTGATCCAGGAATTTCACTGGACTGCACCGTGACCCCAAGACTTGTGAGTAAGGGGCCCGCCTCGATGGAACAGGCTCGGAAATTGGTCAGAGCTTGGAGGAGAGATTCGGCATGGCGCTTTTCCTGCTCTCCGAGTGGATGGGATGACGGCATGGCAGGCGACCAGGACTCCTCAAGTGCCTCTCCATACCAAGTGAAAAGGTTTCGCTCCTTGCGTGGCGCTGGAGAGGTTGCCTCTGGATTTTCTTGAGTCAAGTAGATGACTGTTGTCTGTATCTGTCCGGGTTCGCGCCAGTCCGTCTGGTTGAGGATACGAACACGCCAATTGAGAGTCTTTCCCAGAAACAGATCTGTGGTTGCCAGCCGGTAAGAGCCTCCACGTGTGGGTTGTTGCGCCTCCTGATTGAGGATCGCTTCGAGTTCCGGATGACGCAACACCGAGCCGGTCTGCCCTCCCAGAGACAAGACCCGGCGCGCGCTCTCGTTCATCATCAGAATCCGCTTGTTCCGGTCCAGGATCAATGCCGGTTCACGGTTGGCCTCCAGTAGTGCCGACTGGATCCTTTCCACCGCGCTTTGCTCATCCTCGCGCAATGTCTTGAGGCGGCTGACCATCGAGGAATAACGAACCTTCTGATCCGAGAAATGTTCAACCTTCTGAGAGAGCTCCATCCTCTCCTCCCAGTCCCGCTGTCTGGCCTCAAGAAGAAGAGAGAGGGTTTTCGCTAATGGCGCGAATTCACCCGGTACCGAGCTTGGATCGATCCGCAAGGGACTGTCCACACGCTCCAGGGATCTTTGAAGAATTTCGACCAGGGGAGCGATAAACCGGGTTGGGGTTCCCAGCCAGCGGTAAAAAAGGATGAATGCGATAACCAGAGCGAGTCCCTCGGCCAGGAGGATACGGCTTCTCTGACGTAGAAAGTTCTCGATAGTCAGGGGCTGTCCGAATGCCACCCAAAGACGGAATTTTGGATCGGTTTCCGGTGAGGGCAGCGCAGTCCAGAATCGTTCACCCGTGTCTAGGGTAATCCAATGTGGATTACGATCTCCTGGATCATGGACCACCGGATTCCAGGCCGCGGATATTTCACCTGTGCTAAAAACAATCTCTCGAGCGACCAGGTCCATCAGCGCGAACCCGCGTGGTCCCTTGAATTCCTGATTCCAGACCCGAGTCATCAGTTCCCAATTCCAATGATTAGGGGGGTGGTTGGAGTCCTGCTGTTGGGTGAACTGCTGGAGACAGGTGGAAGTAAGGGCTTTGGCCTCAGCCTCCTCAAGCAGACAGGCTGACCGCCAACGGTGATAGAGGACAATCGTGGCGCCCCCCACTCCGCAAACCGAAAAAAAACTGAACCATAACAAGAAGAATCGCCTGAACACCCCTTGATCTCCCCCTCAGGCGGTGACTGAGAACTGGAAAGCTTCCCCTCCACGGCTTGATCCTCCGCCGTGCTCTCCCGT
>CAZORO010000537.1:0-3945 GCA_964581845.1 uncultured bacterium | reverse complement strand
AAGGAGCCGGGAGTTTGAACCATCAGGGTTCCATCGTGACGATCGCCACAGACACAACCAACACTCAGTAAAGCCTCACGGAAGGCTTGTTTGTTCTCACGGACACGGACCTCATAGTGACCAGCTCGGAGAGTGGTCAAGTCGGAAATCTGCCCATCTCTCACCACCTGTCCACGGCTCAACACAATCACACGGTCGCACACCTGGGCGACATCGGGCATCAGGTGGGTGGAGAGGAGGACGGTGACCTTCTTTTTGGCCACCAGCTCGCAGATCAGATCGAGCATCTCAACCCGTCCCTCGGGATCAAGACCATTAGTGGGTTCATCGAGTAGGATCAGCTTGGGGTCATGAATCAGGGCCTGCGCGAACTTCACCCGTTGGCACATCCCGGTGGAATAGGTGCCCATCTTCCGGTAACGGGTTTCCCCCACACCAACATAGTTGAGCACCTCATGCGCACGCTCCATCGCATCAACTGGGGTCATTCCGAAGAGGCAACCACAATAGCGCAGGAAGGAGACCGCGCTGATCTTGGGGCTGGTAATAGGGCGTTCTGGCATGTAGCCAATACGGTGCCTTATTTGACGGCGCGAGGCGGGCATCTTTGAGCCGAACATCTCGACCTCGCCGCTCCTAGGAGTGACAAACCCAAGCAGTGTTTTCAACAGTGTCGTTTTGCCCGCCCCATTGGGTCCCAGCAACCCAACTGAACCGGTTTCGATGGTGAAAGAAGCCCCGGCCAGGGCATGGGTCTTCCCATAGGAGACATGGACATCCTGGAGACGAATTTGAGGAACAGAAGGGTTGCTCATCGCATCTACCCAGATCCGGAGTGTAGGAATGCGGTGCGAAAGCCAGTGAAAAACACCAGCTTGGGAGATTATGCCGAAGCTTGCGGGGATGCAATGGAATATGGGACGCAATGGAATTCGTCCCCCGCCTTGGAGGGACCCGCTCCGTCGGGTCCCTCACCACATGCCACCACCATCCAAAAAAATCCTTGACATCAAATGTTAAGATGTATACATTATAGATCAGAACAACTTTCCGGCTTTCGGGGGGAGACGGGAACATGGGCTTACAAAGAGAACTCAACCTTCCTCATCCCATCCAGGATCCCTCCCACGAGGTGGCACTTGCTGTGGTATTGACCAGCGAAATGCTCACCAAGGAGGCGGACCGGCTTTTACGGGCTTTTGGCCTGACCGAGGCGCAATTCAATGTGCTCATGCTCCTGGCTTATCAGTCGGGGCCGGAGGGCATCAGCCAAACCCAGTTGAGCCGGATGCTTTTGGTCAATCGGGCGAATGTGACTGGCCTGGTGGATCGAATGGAGCGTGACAGGTTGATTGAGCGGGTTTCCGAGCCAGGGGATCGCCGGATGCGGATTATCCGGATGACTCAAAAGGGGAGGGAGCTTCTGGAGAAGGCTGTCGGTCCCTATCTGGAACGTGCGGATGGAGTTGTTGGGGCGCTTTCCACAAAGGAAAGAGAAGAACTCTTGGGACTTCTGGAAAAGATCCGATCGCGGGTTGGGTGAAGGAGATTGCTATGAAAATCCTACTGATCGCTCCATCGAGTGGACCTTGGCGGCTTGTTGGAAGGCACCGTTTCTTCAATGGAAAAACCTTCCGCTTTTCGCTTCTCAGCTTGCTCTCTGTGGCAGCCGAAACCCCTTCATGGGCGAATGTTTGCATCGTGGATGAGCAACTTGAGGGGATTCCCTGGGATGCCGATGTTGACCTAGTGGGGATCACATGTATGACAGCACTGGCGCCGAGGGCTTACGAAATCGCGAGTGTGTTCCGTCAACGGGGAATTCCTGTGGTATTGGGTGGTATGCATCCCACCTTTCAGCCACAGGAGGCGCTCAGTCATGCCGATGCGGTGGTGGCGGGCGAGGCCGAGGGGATCTGGGAACATGTGGTCGAGGATGCGGCGGCGGGAAGATTGTCAGGCATCTATCGTTCTCATGGTCCCGCTGATCTCACGAACCTCAAACCTATGCCACGTCACCTCTTGCGTGGACCAGGATATGCCACTCTCCAGGCAGTCCAGGCAACACGCGGCTGTCCACATCAATGCCGTTTCTGCTCGGTTTCGGCCTTCCATGGGGGGCTGTTCCACAAACGGCCCGTAGCGGATGTGGTGGCCGAAATCGAGACTTTACCGGAGCGTTTTTTCATCTTCGTAGATGACAACCTGACCGCGGAAAGGGAATACGCCCATGATCTCTTCGAGGCACTCATCCCATTACGTAAGCGTTGGATGACTCAGTCCACACTCGAGATCGCGGAGGATACCGAGCTGGTAGAGCTGGCCAGACGAGCGGGATGCATGGGGATCTTCGCGGGATTGGAAACCTTCTCGGAGGGAAATCTGGCTTCGGTAGAGAAATCTTTCAACCAGACCAGCACCTACCATGAGCGGGTGGCCTATCTACACTCAAGGGGAATCGGGGTCGAGGCGGGGATCGTCTTCGGTTTCGATGGAGACCGTCCCGATGTCTTCAGCCGGACCCTCAGGCTCCTTGATGAGATTCAGATCGATCTGGTCCAGGTTTCGATCTACACACCTTTACCGGTGAGTCCGGTTTCTGGTGGAAATATAGCATCCACTCCTGGTGCGCGGCATTTTGAGTCCATGAAAGAGCGGATCCTTGATTGGAACTGGTCTCATTATGATTTCCACCATGTGGTCTTCCAGCCGAAAGGGATGTCCGCCGAGGCCCTGCAGGCGGGGCATGATTGGATAACCCGCGAGTTTTACCGTCCCTGGCGGATCGCGAGACGGCTAGCCTGGCGTGCCCTCTGGCCGCGAGGGATCGAAACCCTTCCTTACGCAGCAGCGATGAACCTAGCCTATTACGGCCGAGTGACTCGTTTTGGGTTTCGTGGCTGGAACCCTCCGCTCTTGCCTCAACGGAATGTGAAAGGGTTTGTGGCGCGGACCTAAACCGGAAGCCTTTCTTTCCTTCCTTTAGCCAAGCGTTCTTCATGTGTCTGTCTTAGCCCCGGAATAGACTGCAAGCTGCGCAATTTCTGCGCAGGATAAAAAGGTAAACCGAACGGGTTCTTGCGCAACGGCCCATTTCTTAAGGCATTTATTGGAGTCCACCCTTCAGCGTGCTTGGGCAACCTGAAGGTTGAATTCCGAACGAAGCGCGTTGGTATATCTCTTGCTTCTTCAGCCCCAGAGAAGAGCGTATTCCATCCATTGGGGGGCGTTTCTTCCTTGTACACAATCCCAACAGTCAGGAGGAAGTCAGGATGAAATGGCTATGGCGAGCCGGGTTTTTAGCATGTGTCATCATCGCCACATGCTTTGCGATCCCAGAGGCAGTCTCACAAGACACTGGTAGTGGCGGAGGAGGAAGGCGCGGAATGCGCGATAGACAAGGGCCGGGGCGTTTTGATCAAGCGCAGATTACGTCCCGATTGTTAGAAAACTACAAAGAACGTTTGGCCTTCAATGACACGGAATGGGAAGCGGTTAAACCTATTGTCCAGTCCGTGATGGAAAAGCAGTTTCAAAGCCGTATGGCTCCCTTTGGCGGTATGAGGGGGATGCGGCGTGGTATGCGTCCAGACAGGGGTGAGACCACGAGCAGCACCAACAAAGATACAGGTACCCCACCTGCACCACCGGAGGGTGGTCCAGGTGGTCCACCTCCCGAGGGTGGTCCGATGAGTGGCCCTCCAGGTGGTCCGGGTGGTCCGCCTCCCTTCCTCGGTCCTCAGATGCCTGAGATGGAAGCCTTACAGGATGTTTTGGAGAAATCGGATGCCCCTGATGCTGATATCCAGGCCAAATTGAAGGAATTCCGCGCGGCGCGTCAGAAACAGGAAGATGAGCTCAAGACGGCAAAGGAAAAGTTGCGGGCCGTCCTGACAGTTCGTCAGGAAGCCATGTGTGTGGTGATGGGGCCTCTTGACTAAAGAG
>CAZORO010000536.1:0-3968 GCA_964581845.1 uncultured bacterium | reverse complement strand
TTCTGACTTCGAAGGTGCACTCGTACAGCTCGATGAGCCCCCAAATGACAAATGCATAGTCATCGGCATATCCGGGATTCGCCACCTCACCTTCGCGATATCGGCGGAACAGTCTCCCTGCTTCATCCGTCATTTGACCCAGAACGAAAGTCGCTCCCGCGGAGGCCGCATCGAGATAGGCCGGGTCCCTCAAGGCTTGATATCCCTTTGCAAGAGCCGCAATCATCAGGCCATTCCACGAGGCAAGGATCTTGTCATCCTTAAAGGGATGGACCCGTCTCTCCCTTGCAGCAAAGAGCGTGCGCCTGCCCTTTTCGATGAGCGTCTCCAGTTCCCGAGGATCCAACCCGTGAAACTGAGCAAACAGGGATTGCGGCTTGGTGATATGCAGAATACTCCGTCCATCCTCAAAGTTTCCGGTGGGAGTAATGTCGAAAAAGCTGCAGAGGCTCCTGCCCTGGTCCTCTCCCAACAACTCCCTGACCTGGTCAGGCTTCCATAGGTAGAAAAGCCCTTCCTCGCCCTCGCTGTCTGCGTCTTCCGCCGAGTAGAACCCACCCGTCGCGTCTCTCATGTCCCTCAACACATACTCGAAAATCTCTCTGACCACCTGGGCGTAGATGGGTTTCCCCGTGACTTGATAGGCTTCACAGTAAGCCATCGCAAGCATTGCCTGATCGTAGAGCATCTTCTCGAAGTGAGGTACAAGCCAGTGGTCATCAACGGAATAACGGTGAAATCCAAAGCCCACTTGGTCAAAAATTCCCCCATCACGCATGGAAACCAGGGTCTTCTCAACCATTCCGAGGGCATCCGACTCGGGCTTTCGCCTGTGCCAACGCAGCAAAAAAGTTAGGTGATGCGGAGTGGGGAACTTTGGGGCTCCGCCAAACCCTCCATTCCGTTCATCATAGGCCGATCGCAGCTGCTTATACCCTTTCTCAAGGATATCCATGCCGAGATGAACGGCCCCTCCTCCCTCTTCTTTTGGCTGAATCGCCTGGGTTATTTCCTCTCCCCTTTGGGCCAAGCGGCTACGATCATCGGCCCATAGCTTCCCGACCTGAAGCAGGATGTCCAGAAAACCAGGCATACCCATCCGACTCGACTTGGGGAAATACGTTCCCGCGAAAAAGGGCATCCGCGTGGGCGTCATGATGATGGATAATGGCCAGCCGCCTCGTCCTGTGAGAGCCTGACAAACGGTCATGTAAATGTGGTCAACATCCGGGCGTTCCTCTCTGTCCACCTTGATGGACACGAAGTGCTGATTCAAGACCGCGGCAACCTCATCGTCCTCGAAGGATTCCTTCTCCATCACGTGGCACCAGTGGCAGGTCGCATATCCAACGGAGAGGAAAATCGGCTTGTCCTCGGCCAACGCTCTTCTAAAGGCATCCTCTCCCCAAGGGTACCAATCCACAGGGTTGTTTGCGTGCTGGAGGAGATAAGGGCTCTTTTCCTTGACGAGGCGGTTGGGCATGATTTCTCTCCGTGATCGAAGACCTCAGAACGGCACGAGGATTTCCCTTGACTGGTAATCCTCCCCCTACAAGAAACGCTTCGCGAAAAGACTTGCAAGGGGAGCCGTGGTGAGGGGCTCCCCTAAGGCCTGATAAGGCGACTGCGATGCAACAGGAATGGATGGTGGCGGGAGTGGAGAGGGAGGGAGGTCAAGGATTAGATTTTCCACCGAAAGCTTCCATTGTACACCTGGAAAAATCGATCTCCTTGTTGCACCCCGGACAGACATGCGCTTTGCCGAATTCATCGGAAAAGATTTCCTTTTCCCTGCCACAGTCTGGACACTTGCAGACAAAGGAACTGAGGTTCTTGAAATTTTCCCAACCCGGGCAATGAGCAGGTGTTTTCATACTCTCGTCCCCCTTTCTTGATGCGTCACAGGCAAGCAAACCCGAACGACCCTTATGGGTCAACAAAGAAACACATAAACCCAATTATCGCTCCTCCTCTTCCCGCACCAGTCTGCCCTTGTGCTTGGTACCGCAACTGGGGCAGAGAATCTCGACTTCCTCCTGGGATCCGATGTATTTCTTTTTCATTTCCTCAGAGGGGATGAAGGATACATCTCCACATGCACATTGAGGACATTCACCTTTGACGAGGTGTCTCTCTTTTTTAGCCATTCTAATTCCCTCCACCGTGAAGTGTAAATAAGTTCCAATTTGAATGTACTCACTTCGAATATCCAACTGCAATTCTTTACTTCTCTCATACTCATAAAACCAAGCATCGACGCCTCTAATCCACATGCCGGCCTATATCTCCGGCCCAGATTCACTCAAAGAGGATCCTCCACGCAACGAATCGCAGCATTATTTCTTGAGCTTCTTAAGCTGGTTGAGAAGCACTTCAGTGTTTGGACGCTCCCTAATGTCATGGATGTCTATATATCGGATGACCCCTTTCTTATCGATGATGAAAAGAGCCCTTTCAGAAACCCCTGAAGTCCTCAGCACCCCGTATTTTTGGGATACTTCCCCGTGAGGCCAAAAATCCGACACCACCGGAAACCAGACTCCTCCCATCTGCTCAGTCCAGGCAAACAACGTCGGGAGGTTGTCGGTGGTTATTCCTATTAAAACCGTGTTCTGATTATCAAACTCGTCTTTCAAGAGATTGTACCCGGGCCACTGCTCAGAACAGACAGGTGTCCATGCCGCCGGCACGAATGACAGGACCACATTCTTGCTGCCCAAGTAATTTCCTAACGACACCTTTTCGCCTTTGATCGATGGGAGGGTGAAGTCCGGAGCCCGATCACCCACTTTCAGCCGGGGCTGACTGTCTGTGGCTTTCAAGTCGCCCACTTGAAAGATGCTGCCCTTGAACTGTTCAGACGCCCCAAAGCATGACCCACTGAACGCAAAAAAAACCATTAGAGCGAGGAACATGGACGATACCAATCTCTTCATTTCTGCCATGAGTCATCCTCCCTACTTCATCTTGGCTTTGGCCAGAAGTAGATCCAAGAAGTCTTTTGGGTCTCCGAAAGCTCCCACCTTGGAATAGATAATGGTGTGCGGGCTATTGGGATTCAGTCGAACAACCAGAAAATAGGGGGTTCGCGGTTGACCAAGCGCGTCGTGTACTTTGTAATCTGCGTCTGGCAATAGTGGAAAAGGAATCGAATAGTGCTTTTTGAACGTGTTGACCTCGAATGTTGAGTTTCCCGCACCGATCCCGACCATCTTAATCCTGTCCTTAAGATCCGGATTCGCGGCAATTGCCTGGTAAAGCTGATTCACCGCGGGGGCCTCCTTCTGGCAAAAGGGACAGTACATGCTGAACACTTCCACAATCACCAATTCCGCCTTGATCTGCGGGATCTTGAACGTTCCTTTCTCCTTGATTCCCAGGTATTTGAGCTCTTCATCCTTCTGCGGAACGGGGATCTTCATTTCAGGGAGCACACCACTCTCTGCAGGGGTCTTGTCATCAGCCAGGGACATGCCTTCAGCGGACAATAGAGCGAAAAAGACACTGAGCACGATAATGGTAGTCCATAAGATTCTCCCCATGGATACCCTGTTTGGAATTCCAACATGTTTCATGCGACCACCCTCCGTTCGATGAACGCTTCAAAGATGCTTTTCTGATGTCAGATGTGGATAGGCGAATGGAACCGGAATACTTGACCTGGAAGTCCAAGGAAAAGAGTGCCTCTTAGCGCTGAACCCCTGATGCGATACGATTGGTCATGTGAGAATCTGAATCAGAACCTTCCGCGAGGGGCGAGATAGATCAGAGGCGAGACCGTCATGCCTGCAGCCCAACGAAATTGATGCTATAGACCTTCGATCCAAAAAGCAAGGGAATTTCCGGGTCACTTCCGTTTCCACTGCAGGCATGAGATGGTCATTCTTCATTGTTGCATCAGGTCGCGGCGCCAGCACCATCCAGCCCCTGTTTGCCCTTCTCCAGGAACCAGTTGCCGGTATCCACAT
>CAZORO010000535.1:0-3983 GCA_964581845.1 uncultured bacterium | reverse complement strand
AACACCTCTTCTGGTAGGGCTGTGTGTGGAATTCATTTCTCCTTTAGTACATTTACCGCTGTTTCAAGTACCGCTGATGCTGTATCAGCATAATCAACAATCCCATGTTTTGAAAATGAAATGTCAATTCCTTGTAGCGGAGCTTCTATGCCAGAATCATGTGATGATTTAGATGCGCGCTGATAGATACGTTCAGCGGTATTGGAAACATAAAGACCCACCACCAGAACCTTCTCTTTATGTTTGGAGGCACGGTCAATCGCTGGCGCCGCCTCTTCCCAGAAACTCTGCCCCACCTCACAAAAAGCCCAATCACCATAATCAATGCCAGTCTGACCACAGCAGTATGTAGCAACCCGCCGCGTGATTGTCTCAACCAAGCGGTGATGATTGGGACATCCATGGGCGATCAAGACAATTGCTTCATTTTTTGGATCCTTCGAGAGCGCCCGTACCTGATCGCAAGCGAACTGTTCCAGGAGTTCCCCCTCACCGAGGGTTTGCGTGAGAGTTACCGGAATTCTCGGTTTGGCCACACGGGCGCCTTCCTCCTCAAGCATGTGACAGATATCAGGGGAGGAGTATAATCCAAGTACCGCAGGTATATCAAAATGACTGTGTGAGGAGGGGGCTATGAAGAATGGGACAACAATAATCCGGCTGCATCCGGCCACCTCGAGTTTTTCCACTCCCGACGCCACATCCGGTTGAGCGAATTCAAGGAACGCTCCTTCAACAGCATGGAATGTCTTCTTTGAATGATTCAACTCCCGGATCTTTCCAACCAAGGAATTAACCGGTTCGTTCCATTGCGGACCTGGCGCGCCATGCGCGATAATTAGGAGTCCTGGATGGTCTGTGCCGATAGCGTCATTACCGTTTGAGGATTGGGAAAAGAAACACAAACACAAGAACAACATGCAGAATTCCCGTATTCTCCTCGTTATCAATCCTCCAGGGTATTTTTCGTTATACATTGCCTTCATCCTTTTATGAGTCAATTTTTATCAATGGGTTGTTTTTAGTTATCCCAATCACCCGAGAATGAGATTGTACCGAGACTGTAGGTTCCATTGGTGGGAGTATATGGGACCATGGAGACCATATTGCGGTTAGGTCCTCTTGACCGGAGCATCCATTTTGTTTTCCACGGGGAATCACCCATCACGAAATTTGCTTTGGCGAAAGCCTTGAAGCTTATATAGTCATAGGGGACATCCCGTTGGATCCCTTTTTGTCCGAATGGATCATTGGGAATCGATTTTATGTAGGCGGCAGGTGTGGTGATAAGACTCAACTCGCCAATGTTTTGTTCAAGTGTTCCATATTCGGCAATTGGTGGCTGGGCTTTATCCGGATATTCCCAACGGTATAGATAATAATAGGGGTAATCCGTCTCCTCTGTACGGTAGGATTCGAGCGCGATGGCGACAGAGCGCATTTCTGTCCTTGCACGAGTGAACTTCGCACGTACTTGAGCATTCAGACAATTCGGAAGAGCAATACCGATAAGAATCATGATGATCGCTATGACTACCAATAGCTCGATGAGAGTGAATCCCTCGGAGGGATGGCTCGATTTTTGATTAAATACGCTCATGATAAACCTCTTCCTATGAATAACTCATGAAGAATCATGGAGGCTGGCCAGGAGGAAAACACGCGATGCGGGTCTTCATCCGCCAAATCAGTCATCTACTGATAAAGATTCCATTCGGTAACGGATGAAGGCCTGGCTTCGAGACTACCCGCCATTGAGATTCGTCCCAACCAAAGCGGAAAACCATCATTATATCCTGAGCGTGACACAATCTGGAGAACAAGTTCATCCGGTGGGGAATCCCAGCGGTAGGCTTCTTGTGTCACTAATTGCCCGTTGAGCGACACATAGAGGCAGTTGGGTGTCCGATGGAAGACTAATCGATTCCAACCAAGCTTGCGGGGAAGATGAAGCGAGTTTCCCATTTCCAATGAACTTTGAGGAGTGACCAAGTACCACTTATTCGTCATACTTCCCATAACGCTTTCGTAGGTCCTCATGCGTGTGAACTTGGAAGAATCAACTTGGGAATAAACGATGATATCGATACTTCCATTGTCAGGTTGTCCCCCTTCATCCGCGATATTATCCCAGTACCAAATTTCGATGGCTCCCTGGGAAACATTCCAAGGGCATTGCATGGCTTGGTTTCCACCCGGAAATCGTGCAAGTTGGGCGCATCCTGGAATGAACTGGAACGGCACAGACTGAGATGAGTGAGTCGCCGCGAATGTCAGCGATGCCACTTCTGAAAATGTCATCCATGAGGGAGCGCTTGAGAAATCGGTGGTGAACATCTTGGGCGAGATGGAAATGCCGTCCCAGCGCATGATCTTGGCCTCGCCGGGGCGGGTTTGATACCAGCCGGAGCGGCAGAGAAGTTCGAGCGAGGAAAGCTCATGGTTTTCTACGATATCGACCATTTCTCCATCGACAGCCATACTTGTCGTTCCGCTATCGATATCGAATGTGACCAAATGCCAAGTCTCGGTGGCGCGGTAGACCAAATCGTTAACCGAACCTACCGGGTAGCCGAAAGTCACTCCCATCCCTTCATTCGGATCCGAGTTCTTTGCAGCTGTGTAATACGGCATAAAACCCGATCTCCCATGACCGGTATACTCGCCCTTCAAGTCGACCGTCAGGTAATACAAAGGCCATCCGGCACTGCGCGCGGGATCATCGGTTTCGCTACGTAAGCGGAGTGCATTCGCCATGGTTTGTGTACCAGGATCCCCACTTCCATACTTGTCATCATAGAACCAGACCTGCACAAGACCCTCGTTGATTCCGATTGGAAGGCTGACTCGATCCCAGGACTCACTCAGGTAAGCGGAATGTTGTCCGAAGAGAGTAGATGTGGCATCCCGGTCGATGTCTGCGGTTATTCCATAGGATCCGCCTCGATCTTGTGCGGTGAAACCGTAGAGTGGAGAATTTTCCTCATCCTCGAAACTAATCCAATCGAAAGGTTGCGCGATTGCGGACAGAGGAAAAACAAAGATACAGAAAAAGAGTCGACTTAAACTGTAAAAATCATGTTTTCTTTGATAAAAAAAGGAACCCTGAGATAATGGAATTCGTTGACGCATTGTTCAGCCTCCATAAGGAAAGACCGATATTCAGCCTTCCTATTAATGAGTTATTTTCCAAGTCTCCCGGCATGGAAAGACTCCCGAACGTTGCGCCTCGACTTAAAGAACCTATTGTCTCAATCCGTCAGGCACCCCGGAACCGATAACCAGAGATAGCGAATCTCCTCCATTCCATCGATTCACCATGTCAATATCACGCGGCTTAACTCCTCACCTGTTATTTGCCAGTATATAAACCAGTCTTTTACGTAATATTTCAAGTTGCTTGGACTTAAATGCTTTCTTGGAATCCTCCAATGCCTTGATAGTTTCTTGAAGTGTTTCCTGTAAAATTTTTTTGTATGGGCAATGTGCGGGACACAACGATACATCCTGCACTGCCTTATCGCCTTTCAAGGCTTCAAGCATTAATGCCTGTTCCCTTAAGGTAAACTGCATTTCTTCAAGATTTTTGCTTAGCAACTCGATGGTTGTCACCGGTCAGATCCTGTTGATGGTCTGAAACCTACTCTTATTGATGAAATTCGTACTCACTACCTTAAGTGAAAAGCACCACTAGGAGTTGAGTAAAACCAATCCTGTTCTCCGACAATGAACCGGTGTGATCTGTTTCCCCGGACTGGTGGTCCGTTCAAGATTCATTGTCATCTTAGATCATCTTCCTCAATGTTCTCTGTGGAAGGAAACATACAACGAGTCATTGCAGGAGTCAAGGCATACCAATCACATGATCGGTATGCCTATCATATCGATGCCCAGCAGTAATAATTCACTCGAACGGATGTTCCCTTCCAGGCCCCCTGTTTCAGAAGGTCCTAAGCGCAACAGAATCAGTTCCTTTTGCGTCT
>CAZORO010000534.1:0-3988 GCA_964581845.1 uncultured bacterium | reverse complement strand
ATGTACAACAAGACCACCGATTTCGACACCTTTACTCGCGACTATGCAGAGACTTTGATGGCAGTCGATGATTGCGTTGGCCGTCTCCTGAAAGCACTCCAGGACCAAGGTTTGCTTGAATCCACCCTCGTGCTCTACACCTCCGATAACGGTTTCCTGTTTGGTGAGCATGGGTTGATAGACAAACGAACCATGTACGAACCCTCCATCCGTGTACCGCTCCTTGCTCACTGCCCTGGATTTATTCCACCAGGAGAAACCTGTCAGGAGCTGGTCACAAACCTGGATATCGCTCCCACGATTCTTTCTGCGGCGGGGATTGCTGTCCCAGATTCCTGCCAGGGACTCTCCTTTCTTAATGCCGCAAGGGGAGTAGAGATCCCCTTGCGGGAACACTTCCTGTACGAGTATTTCTGGGAGCGTTCATTCCCCCAAACCCCATCGGTTCTGGGGGTACGTACACGCCGGTACAAGTACATGAAGTACCATGGCATCTGGGACCGTTATGAGCTTTACGACCTCGATCAGGATCCCGCTGAAATGAACAACCTGTTAGGCGGATTCATGCAAGACAGCGAGGCTGGTGTGCTTGAAAATCTGATACGCTCTCAAGCGGATGCCGGGTTGAAAGAAATCTTCAAAGAAATGGAGACACGCCTCGCAACCCTACTCAAGGAAACAGGTTGCAGGAAAGAACCTTTCTGGGGAATCTAATCCTGATGAACAATCCAAAGGTACATTCAGGAGTTGTCATTCCACTATTCCTGGAAGAGCACTCATTCCCTGAGTAAAGTTGCGTTATCAGGGCACACTCAAGAAGATCTGAAAGTGATCATGGACATTCCTGCTGACCAATATGGAGGAGGATCCCGACCTAAGCGCATTAATCCTTGTTCTGTTGGCCTCAGAGCGGAGGAGTTAAGATAGGTGCGGATTCCGGGAAGGGGTAGAACACATCAAACGGCATACCTTGGATGAACAAGCGGTTGTCCAATCCACAGAGAAGGCCCCTCTTACGAAACACTGGGTTCTTGCCTCACCGTGGATCCCCGCCTTCACGAGAATGACGAAACTGAGTGGATCATTCATAAAAAAAAAGCCTTCCCGGGGAGGCGTGATGAAACCGCATAGCTTTCGCCGGCCCATCCCTTACCTTTGGCTAAGTTCCTCATACACCTCATTGTAGTAAAGTGCGCTTTCGACTGGTGTGTTGGGAGGGATATGGTTCCCCACGGCCATGAAGAATCCAGGGCATTCCTTGCCGATGCGGATGCATCGTTCCACCTCCGCGCGGATCTCCTCATGTGTTCCCGAAAGCAGGATGCGTGTATCGGCATTACCGATGATGACATGGGTTCTTCCATAATCACGGGCAATGCGGGCCATATCAGTCATTGGCTCCATGACAAAGCCATTCACTCCGCAATCCGCGATGTCATCGATAAAAGCGGCGTAGTTTCCATCGGAGGTGAACAAGATGATCTTGCCGCTTTCCCGTAAAGGAGCGAGCTGGCGCTTGAGCGCGGGAAAGACAAACGCACGGTACCAACTGGGGTGTGTGAAGGGGCCCGATGTCCAGACCATATCATCATGGATCATGACGACAGGGACATCGGCTTCCGCCAAGGCATCAAAGTATTGCTGTACCCATGATGAATAACGGTTCACCACCTCACCAAAACCTTGTGGATCCGTCCCCAAGGCCTGCAGCAGCCAATTCCAGCCAAAGAGTTCCAGGACTCCCGAAATGCAGGTGACATAGATGCCTGTCATATTCACTTGATCCGGGAAATTCTCGCGATTGGCGCGATACTGTGCCTCAAATGCTGTAACCATTTGCCTGGTATCCCGTTCACCCAGGACCTTCCAGGGATCAAAGGAGAGAACCTCCTCAACGGAATGGAAAGGGGATTCAACCACGGGATCATAGTCCACACCCCCGCTCTGGTACTCCGCATGGCCCATACGGGTGTGGAATCCACGGAAGAAGTCATCAGTGGAGAGGGTGCACCAGATCAGATCATAGTTCCAAGCATCATAAAGCGCTCTTTGCGCCCGGTAGCGGGCAGCGTCATCGGCTCCTTCGATCTCAATCCCCGTCACGGCTCGCACCACGCCGGGGTGCATCTCCAGGGAGTATTCAGTACGCGGGATGCGTTTGGGCATTTCCAAATGCAGGGCGGCGAGGCCATCGGAGAGGGACATGTAAACCTCCTGACATTCTACAACATACCATACGGAGTTCAGATGAAGATTCTTACCAATCAAGAATATGGAAATTGGACATAAAGATTAGATAAGAGAACCTCTCTACCACTCACCCCGAATCTCCTCTTGAAAGGCTATTCCGCCTCCTGCAAAGAGGTGAGCATCAGCGAGAGCTCCAGCGTGGGACAAGAATTCCTTCCGCTCGGAAAGGGGAGCCTCGGGAGTGATGACCACGATCATTTCGGCGGGACCGGGTTGGATGTTCTCTGGAAGAGAAATCTCAACCTGTAGGATACGGTTTGGGGGAATCTGAACACGTTGCCGGAATGCTTCCATTGAGTGTCTCCTCAGGCATTCTTTCATCCGCCACTTTTCGAAATGGATATCCTCACTCCATAAGACAACCTACGGGAACCCTCACTCTTAGCACCAGACTCCACCCACCTTACCGCATCCTCGCTCTCTTTTGATGGGTTCACCCAACAGACATGACCGACCTTGGGAGCTTGAGTTGAAACATCCATGAATCCTTTTCGTGCGGACTCATCAAGTGAAACCACGATCTCATCGGCTGCAAGGGCCAGGACGATCAGGTGGGTGTCATCTATGTTTTTCCATTGTGAACCAAAAACGGAAGATAGTTCATTTTCGATTGGCAACACTTCCTCTGGTCTCTTCTTCACGATCTTCGACTTTCTCGTCATGGCGGTGCGCCATTGCACGGAGTACTTGCTAGAGTGGTCTTTCCATTCTCGCATTAAGTCATTACAAAGAACTGCTCTATGACAGATATTGAGGACTGCATCAAGAAAATCACGGCAAAGTTTGGAGACTGGATGCTTGGTGGTTCCCGAAGCCCCAAGGACAGATGCGTCGATCACCAGGGTCCGCCTCATGCGCGGCCCCATCAGCCGAACATCCTCTTTTCCACCGCATCCAAGTACTCACCTTGCGATTTCAGAGCCACCGCATCAAAGTCAGCTGGCCATTCATCACCGAAGGCTCCATTTTCATCCAAGTCAGCACTCGTGATTGTTGAGAAACCAGTTTTCGGGTCTCTTTGAAACCAATGGAGTTTGACCAAACTTGGATCCAATTCACCTTTGGCGACCAGAGTTTGGATTCCTTCAAGAAGAAGTGAACTGTGAGTTTCGGCGATGACACGGACACCACGCTGAGCGGCATCGGCAAGAACACCCGCTAGAACTCTTTGAGCACGCGGATGGAAATGGGCCTCGGGTTCTTCAAGATAAACAACTTGACCAGGACTCGCATAAAGCAATGACACTAAAACTGGTAATGAAGTCACAACCCCAGACCCAACATCCACTATATTAACAACGTCACCACGAGCACGATCTCCAGGATCAACAAACCTGCTCACAAGAATCTCAAGTTCTACCCCACTATAAGTTTTTACTTCAATCCAACCGGTCAATCCAAGAGATGAAAGGATTCGTATTAAATACTCGAATCTGGGGTCATTCTCATGCTGCCATTCGAAAATGATCTGTGCGGTGTAAGGTTCAAAAATCCCAGGTAACCTTCCCTGTAAACTTGTTTTGGGAAAAATCCGCGATTGGTTCGAAGAACGAGGACAAACATGCAATATTTGACCAAGAACCTTTTCTGCTTTGGTTACTTGGGGAGGAGGAAATGGATATGGAATACTCTTATTTGCTTCTACAGCCAACAGAGTATATACAAGGAACACACTTTCCCGCCTTACTCCCCACTCAATAGCATGTCCCGTGTCTTTCTCCAGTCTTCTCCTAAATTC
>CAZORO010000533.1:0-3995 GCA_964581845.1 uncultured bacterium | reverse complement strand
TTCTCTCTCAAGGACTTCCCAGGAACATATTATGGCCTCTATGAAGATGGAGATATGATCCTGGCTTACCGGAAAGAACTGACCTGGTGTGCCTTCAGGAAGATCGCGCTTGGTGAACTCTCCACGGGAACGGAACGTCTGCAAAATGGAGGTTTCGAGACGGGATCCCTTCCTCCATGGGTGGCCTTTGGAGAAACCGATGGAGTCCAGGAAACCGCCCAGTTCAATGTAGGGCCATTTGAGGGGACTCATTACTTCAGCGCCGCGGCGAACAATAGTCAGAAAAATGGCGGCGCCTGGCAGAGGGTGAATGTAACTCCCGGGCATATCCTTCATGCCCGTGCTTATATCAACACCTATCGTGAGGGAGGAGAAGAAAAATCCACCGCTGCCGAGCTGGGTGTGGATCCCACCGGAGGTACGGACCCGGAGTCCCCCAAAGTGGTGTGGTCACACCCATTGGAATCCTCTCTCTGCCATGTTCCCCTGGATGTGAAGGTGGCCGCCCAGAACAGCTCCGTAACAGTCTTCATCCGTCACCGCCAGAATGCACCCATCTGGAATGTGGTGGCTTTTGATTCTGTCTCTCTGATCGAGACAGAGGAAACTCAGGCCCCTCCTGAAAGTGGTATCCAGTTCTATTACCTCTCTCCATGAACTACTCCTTATTGATCTGGCCTTTCCGGACCGAATTCCTCCCTATAAAGTAAACATAACGCCACATTCAAGATGTGAACCCCCGATTGACGGGTGAAACGGAATGGATAGGATTCAGTCCATGCCCAAATCGATCATCGATACAAACCCCGAGGAAACCCGAGCCTGGTTACGAAACCTGGAGAATGCCTTTGCCAGCGGAGGACCCGAGCGAGTCCGTTATCTGATGGACCGTGTGCGTGAAACCGCCTACCGCCAAGGTGTCCGCCGCTACCTCACGGTCAACACTCCATATATCAACACCATCCCGGTCGAGAACCAACCCTCATATCCTGGTGACCGGGTCATCGAGCGCCGGATCAAGAGCATCATCCGTTGGAATGCCATGGCCATGGTGGTCAATGCCAACCATGAATCACCGGGGATCGGTGGCCATATCTCCACTTATGCCTCCGCGGCAACCCTCTATGAAGTGGGATTCAATCACTTCTTCAAAGCCAAGCCGGAGGGCTGTCTCGGTGACCAAGTGTACTTCCAGGGTCATGCCTCCCCTGGGATCTATGCCCGTGCTTTCCTGGAAGGGCGTCTGACTGTCGAACAGATGCGCAACTTCCGCCGTGAACTGAGCAAGGGGGGTGGTCTCTCCTCCTATCCCCATCCCTGGTTGATGAAAGACTTCTGGGAATTCCCTTCGGTCAGCATGGGATTGGCTCCCATCGAGGCCATCTACCAGGCCAGATTCAACCGTTATCTCAAACACCGTGGCATTCTGGATACCGATGGCTGTCATGTTTGGGCCTTTATGGGTGACGGAGAGATGGACGAGCCTGAAAGCATGGGAGCCCTGACACTGGCCTCGCGCGAGGCTCTCGACAACCTCATCTTTGTGATCAACTGCAACCTCCAACGCCTCGATGGCCCGGTTCGTGGGAATGGCAAGATCATCCAGGAACTCGAGGCCGCTTTCCGTGGAGCCGGTTGGAATGTGATCAAGGTGATCTGGGGGACAGACTGGGACCCGCTCTTGGCGAAAGACGATGAGATGCTGCTTCGTCAAAGGATGGAGGAGACGGTTGACGGTCAATACCAGCGCTATTCGGTCATGCCCGGCGATTATATCCGCGAGGATTTCTTCGGCGTCCATCCCAAGCTGCTGGAAATGGTGGAGCATCTCTCGGATGAGCAACTCCAGAAGATGCGGCGTGGCGGCCATGATCCCGTAAAGGTCTATGCTGCCTATGACCGCGCGGTTAAAAACCAAGGCTCACCGACCGTCATCTTGGCCAAGACGATCAAGGGATATGGCCTCGGCGAAGCGGGAGAGGGACGCAACATCTCCCATCAACAAAAGAAACTCAACGAGCAGGAGCTCCAGGAGTTCCGGGACCGCTTCGATATTCCCATTACGGTAACTGATCTCCATGACCGCCCCTTCTATCGTCCCCCTGTGGATAGCGAAGAAATACAGTACCTGCTTGAAAGGCGCCGCGTTCTGGGCGGCTTCGTCCCCTCACGTTCTTACAAATTCAAGAAACTACAAGCGCCCCAACCCAAAACCTTCAGCAATATCCTGGGTGGCAGTGGTGGCCGTGATGAGTCGACCACGATGTCTTTTGGACGTATCCTCGCGCAGATTTTAAGGGATAAAGAGATCGGGGCTTTGGTAGTTCCCATAGTTCCCGATGAAGCACGCACCTTTGGACTCGATTCCCTTTTCCAGAAATATGGAATCTACAGCCACCAGGGGCAGAAGTACCTGCCGGTTGATTATCCCGGACTGCTGTATTACCGCGAAGCCATCGATGGCCAATTGATCGAGGAGGGGATCAACGAGGCCGGGGCGATGTCATCCTTCATCGCGGCTGGAACCTCCTACGCCACACACAACCAACCGATGATCCCTTTCTACATCTACTACTCGATGTTCGGCTTCCAGCGCATCGGTGACCTTATCTGGGCGGCGGCGGATCAACGCACCAAGGGTTTCCTGCTTGGCGCCACCGCGGGGAGAACTACCCTGGCGGGTGAAGGTTTGCAGCACCAAGATGGACACAGTCACCTGGCCGCGAGCACCATACCCAATCTGATTTCCTATGATCCCGCCTGGGCTTATGAGATCGCCATCATCATTAGGGATGGTATCCGGCGCATGTATGAACAGGGCGAGGAGATCTTCTATTACCTGACACTCCAGAATGAGCCCTACCCCCAGCCCCCCATGCCAGAGGGAGCGGAAGAGGGGATCCTGAAAGGATTGTACAAGTTCCGTGCCGCCATGGAGAACGGTTCATGGCCTCATGTGCATCTCTTCGGAAGCGGGGCAATCCTGCGCGAGACCCTTCGCGCTCAGGAGTTGCTGGGAGAGAAGTATTGCGTGGCAGCGGATGTCTGGAGTGTGACCAGCTACAAGGAACTACGCCGGGATGCGGTGGCGGCAAGGCGTTGGAACCTGCTTCACCCCGGTGAACAACCCAGGGTTCCCTATGTGACTCAGCAGCTTCAAGCTGAACCCTGGCCCGTTATCGCCACCAGCGATTACATGCGTGTTGTCCAAGAGATGATCGCGCCCTTTGTTCCGAGCCCCTTATATGCCTTGGGAACTGATGGTTTCGGACGGAGTGAGGCACGGCGTGAGTTGCGGCGCTTCTTCGAGGTGGATGCGGAGTTTATTTGCCTCGCCGCGCTCACCTGCCTGATGGAAAAGGGTAAGATTCCATTGCAAACTGTTCAGAACGCGGTGAAAGAACTCGGAGTGGATCCAGACAAAGTGGATCCCTTTACGGTCTAAAAGGAACAATACGATGCTGCCCCCTTATGAAGTGCAATCCGTTGAGAATGGTATTGTCAAGATCACCTTCGACCCACCCATCACCAAGTCTCAGCTCGGCATCCCCTTCTCGTTTCTGGTAATGCAACGGAAGGAGACCCAGCTCCGTTCGACCCGGTTCGGGAGAATCCAGGAAATTACCTGCGAGGCGGGCCACTGGGTCTCTTATCTGAAGACATTGGGTGTTCCCCCGGAAGTGATCAATGATTTCAAGGAGACAGCCGACTACCAGGAACCGGAATCCACCCCCGAACCGGTGACGGATCTCACTGAAAAGGAATAGCCCCCCACAACCACTGACAAGGGATGGGTCACAGTCCGTGACCACCGGGCTGGATGATTCGAATGTCTGTCAAGAACTCCGAGGTTTGGTTCAGTTTTCTTGATACATTCATTGGCAAAGGTCCCACACCTGTGCGGATCGAGACCAATCCTATTTGTCTCTCACAAGATGGAGAGAGCAATCTCACACCCCCCACCCCAAACCTCCCCCGCAAGGGGGGAGGGGGCA
>CAZORO010000532.1:0-4028 GCA_964581845.1 uncultured bacterium | reverse complement strand
AAGGAATCACGCGTCAGGAACTCTGCACCGATGAGAAGGGTTTCTGGCATCAGTTGAATAAGCCTGCCACCCTTCAGGAGGGGAATACATCCGCGCTCGCTCCCATCCAAACCAAGCGGTCCAGTGAAATCAAGCAAAACCTGTATGGCATCTGTGTTCAGTTGCCGCGTGATAAAGATTATGAGGACCCCTTTAATCCCAATCACCTGATCGATTGTGACCCGGAAACCTGCTGGTCCAGCCAGCAGCGCCCCAGCTCACTCCCGGGGAATGTCCCGTGGCTGGAGATCACGCTCCATAAAACGGCGGAAATCAAAGGTTTGAATCTCATCCCTTATTGGAACAATACTGACTATCCACTCGGCTTCCGTCTGTTGGCTTGGTGTAAGGAGGGTTCTTGGAAAGAGGTACTCAACAAGAAGAACCTTCACATGGTCAAGACAGGACCGATGCGGGGAGACAAGTTTCTGCAGGAGTACTCTCTCGCGAAGCCGGTTTCATCGGATCGCTGGCGGATCGAGTTCGAGCGTTTGCCCTTGTCGGGTGGCAACTATGCCGAGGTCTCCCAAGGCTATAAGGCACGGCTTTCGGGAATTGAGTTGATCGATGGGGAAGGGAAGAACATGGCGCTCAAGGAACTGGGTGCTCAGGCATCCGTGAGTGATGTCTTCACCTGCTGGCAGAATACGGCCCAAGCCACCAATGAATCCTACAAACGGCTCCTGGATCTTGGGATCAAATGGGTCCGGATCACCCAGTGGGGCGATCAGACCGAATGGGCGGCTGTGGAACGCGAGAAGGGTGTCTTTGCCATGGATAAAGCCACCGATGCCGCCATTCAAGAGCTCGCCGCCAATGGAGTCGATATCCTCTGGGGATTGCAATATGGCAATGCCCTTTACAACGATGTGAATGGCAATCCGGAAAACAAGCCCTGGGGCGAGATTGGCCCCATTTATAAAGAGGGCCATCCCTTTTATCTTCACAACGGCCCACGTACCGAGGCGGCGAGAGAGGCATTCCTCCGCTATGTGGACTATGTGGTGAAACGGTATAAGGACAAGGTCCATTACTGGGAGCTTTGGAATGAAGAGAATGGCTGGTTCCCCGGCCATGAACCTGAGCTCTATGGCAAGCTCCTGGCGGCTGTGGGACGCAGGCTCAAAGAGGTGGATCCCTCGGCCTATTTCGTCTTTGGGGGAACCGCCGCGCCAGCTCCGCTGACGGTGGAACGGGCCCTACGCGAGGGTGGAGCCCCCTTTGTCGATGCTTACGCCTTCCATCCATACGGCATCGACAAGCCCGAGGGAGGTATGGGCACGATGGAGTTTTATAAAGGAGAAAACATCAGTAAATCCCGTGAGCAGACTGGTTGGAACACAGTGGAGCAAATCCTCGCTGGAGTGAGAGAACCCTTTGCCGCACAAGGCAAACCCGGTATCGATGTCTGGATGAATGAGTGGGGAACCAATGTGACTGGCCTTGAGTACACTTACAATCCCAATATCGGTGAATTTGGCGCCACCAAGTACCTGATGCGCTTCTATCTCTACTCCGCTTGGTTGGGAGTACGAACCGCCTGGTGGGCCTTCTACAACCAGAACATGAGTCAGGACTGGGGGATCATCGATCCAAATGACTTCAGCTTGAGACCCTTGAGTTATGGCCTGAGGAACCTGTGCAGCATGGTAAGCGATTGCGAGCCGATCCGCCCCTGTCCCGCGAGCCTTGAGACCCAAGCTCCGGACCCACGTATCATCTCTTTCAAGCGTTCAGGAACAGATGAGACTTTGATACTCGCCTGGGCCACCGATTTGGTGGATGAAAAGGTCAAGAACTATCAAGGAACAATCACCCTGTCCCTCAATCATCGTCCTAAGACAGTCACGGTGACCGATCTGTATTGGGGATTGGGTCAGAGTTCTGAGTTTGCATATGAGGATGGGCAACTGAAGGTTCCGGGTATTATGTTCAGAGATTTCCCGGTGATGGTGACAGTAAGGCAGCAGTAATCCCTTTCCTCAGAACAATTCCTCATGTAGAAATACTTACGGGCCTCTGCCGCGAATAGTGTGTGTTCGCTGTCCCGACCGTTAATCAGCCGGGAGTCTCCGATGCACGATTTTCCTGTCTTGATGACATTGGCGGGCGGTCTCGCCGCTGCTCTCGTTCTCGGATCTTTTGCACATTGGCTTAAGTTATCCCCCATTGTCGGCTACCTCTTGGCTGGCATCGTAGTCGGCCCATTCACCCCCGGTTATACCGCTGACCATAGGATTGCAGAACAGTTCGCGGAAATTGGCGTTATCCTGTTGCTCTTTGGAATCGGGTTGCGTTTTCATCTGCGGGAGTTGATCGCGGTATGGCGTGTGGCTGTGCCAGGGGCCTTGATCCAGAGCACACTCTCTACAAGTGCCTTGGCGGTGTTGTTGCACCTTATGGGCTGGAGTTGGATTTCAGGATTCATATTGGGGATGGCAATCTCAGTCGCCAGTACGGTTGTTATGTCTCTGGTACTCGCCGAACGGCATGATCTGCATGCGCCGATTGGTTACATCGCGATTGGCTGGACTGTGGTGGAGGATCTTCTCACTGTTGCCATGTTGCTCCTTCTGCCAATTATCTTCGGTCAGGGTAGCGAGGCAACTGAGAGTGCCATCGCCGCGCTCGGACTCGCTACGCTCAAAGTGTTTGGATTGGTGGCGATGGTGGTGGTCCTTGGCCGTTGGGGGATTCCTTGGATATTGGAACAGATCGAAAAGACTCGGTCGCGCGAATTATTCACCTTGGCAGTGCTGGTCCTTGCCGTGGGAATTGCCGTAGCATCAGCCAGGGTATTTGGTGTATCGATGGAACTCGGGGCATTTTTGGCGGGGTTGGCGGTTGGTCGATCCGAGTTCGCAGCTCGTGCAGCCGGCGATGCCGTACCGATGCGCGATGCCTTTGCAGTTCTCTTTTTTGTCTCGGTCGGAATGCTTTTTGATCCCCGGAGTCTTATTGAGAGTCCATTGGCAATCGGAGTGGTTTTATTGGTGGTGCTGTTTGTCAAGCCAGTTGCCGCCATGCTGACAGTGAGACTTCTGGGAAAGCCCATGTCGATAGCTATTCCAGTGGGGGCAGCTTTTTCCCAAGTGGGCGAGTTCAGCTTCATCCTTGGTACAGTTGCGAAAGATCTTAATTTGGTGGATGACAGAGGATGGAATGCCCTGGTAGCCGCCTCGATCATATCGATTGCTCTCAACCCCTCCATCTATCGTTGGGCAAGGCGTCTGTCGGCCACGGCTGCTCAACTCACTCCTGTTATCCAAGGCGAACCTCCTGAGATCGATCCCAATCGCTGTATCCTTGTTGGATATGGCCCAGTCGGAAAGATTGTCCATAAGCTTCTCCAAGACCAAGGTGCGATTATCACCATTATCGATCTCAACCTGAACACCGTCCGCCGGTTGCGTGCTGAGGGACATAAGGCCATTTATGGAGATGTCCTGCGGCCAAGAACATTGGATGAAGCCGGCATTCGAACAACCGGTAGTTTAATTCTAAGTGCGGATGTTGAGGATTCCGCGGAGATCATCAGACAGTCACTGCTTCTCAATCCCCAGCTGCGTGTTCTTGTCCGCTGTACCCACCTACGTGATGCCGAGGCGCTCCAACGGGCGGGTGTCACAGTGGTTGCGGCGGGCGAAGCCGAGGTGGGTGTGGCGTTGGCCGAGGCGGTCACTTCCAACCACCAGATGGACAATGTATCCGCGGAGGAACAGCGGGCATCGATCCGGAGACGTCTTTATGGAACCTAAGAAATACAGGGAAGAGATCTCAGGCAAATAGGAGAATCCCCGCCCGGTTGACCGCCAAGCAACCTCGTGTTGTAATCAATTCCTCAGGCGACTGGTCCTCATTCCAAGGCGGAGTTCACCGCGGGGGAGCCTGGTTCAAGATGGCCCACCTTACCGCCGTGGGCCTGGGCGGTAATTTGATTCCCATGTTGGCCGTCTATACGGTCAGAGAAGATAAGGAGTGTACGCCAT
>CAZORO010000531.1:0-4037 GCA_964581845.1 uncultured bacterium | reverse complement strand
TGACTTTGGCTCCAGTCTCGGCCACTCCCATTTCCAATGGTATCCCAGTCCGGATCACAAGCCCATGGAAGATAGAAGTTGGTCCTGGAAAGGTGACCCTCGAAGGCCGTGAGATCGAGGTGAAGGAGGCTGTCACCTTCGATGTCCGCCCCCAAGAAAGGATTGAGGTGCGGGATGAAAAACAGGATTCCCTGCCACTCTTCAATCCAAATACCGGTGGATGGATGAAGGGAGCCAAGTTAAACAAGCTCATCACGGTTGAGTGTACCGCCACGGGTTTGTTACTGCCTGAATCCGTACAGATCAAAGCGGCACAGGGAGAAGGTACGCCGTTCACACACGGCACCGATTACGAGATGGATGGCTTCTGGGCGACCTTTGGAAGAAAGGATGGGGGCGCCATTCAGGAGGGGCAGCCTGTCTGGGTCGATTACGATTACATCCCCTGCCGCCTGGACAGCATCGTGGTGGATCAAGCAGGTAAGCTGAAGTATATGGAAGGCAAGCCGGGCATTGCCTTGGTACATCCTCCCACCCTGTCTTCTGGTGAAACCGCGATCGTCAATATCTGGCTGGAGGGGAAGATGGATGGCCTGAGTGACAACAACCTCTTCCCCATCGAGGAGGTGGCCACGCCCCAAACCACGGGGGAGGCACAAGCGGAGAAGTTGCTGCCCAAAACTTTGGCGAAACTGCGTGCGGGACAGGAAGTCACCATCGTGGCCTGGGGAGATAGCGTGACCGAAGGTGGGGGAGTCGAAACCACGCCTGAGCTGCGATACCAGAATCAATTCGCACAGAGACTTGAGCAACAATTTCCCCAAGCCAAAATCAAGATGCTCACTGCTGGCTGGGGAGGACGTTGCAGCCAGAATTATCTGGATGCGCCTCGTGGTGGCACGAAGGATTTTGTTCGCGATGTCCTCGAACCGAAACCTGACCTGGTCACTATCGAGTTCGTCAATGACGCTTATTACAACGAGGAGCAGACCCAGATCCAATACAAGAAGATCATGGACATCCTGAGCGGGAATGGCTCTGAGGTTATTTTAATCACGCCCCACCTGGTGCGCCCCGACTGGATGCAGGTGACCAGCATGAAGTTTGATGAAGATCCGCGTCCCTATGTCCATGGCCTTCGCCGTTTTGCCCAGGAGAACGGCGTGGCGCTGGTGGATGCCAGCCGCCTGTGGTGTACCCTTTGGCGTCAAGGAATCCCCTACATCACCCTGGAGGCAAACTCAATCAATCACCCGGATGCGCGTGGTCACCGGATGTTCGCGGAAGCCCTTATGGGGGTGTTTCCGAAAAAATAGTGACAAATCTCATCTACTGCATACCCCCTTTCCAATACAATTCAAACGGAGCCCTATTCCGGTTACACTGCTCCGTTTGCAGGGGCCATCCGTGTAACATTAAAAGGTTCAAATGCTGATCACGGTTGGAAGAATGGGATTCACCTGATAGATTGATGGTGAAAAAGAACACTGTAGTTAGGCCACAATAAGACATGGAGCGTTTGCTCGATACGATTCAGGTTCCCGAGGGGATTCGCCAGCTGAACCGGGAACAACTTCTCCAGCTGGCTGTTGAGGTTCGCGAACGAATTGTCGATTCCGTCTCACTGACAGGCGGACATCTTTCATCCAACCTGGGGACAGTCGAACTCGCCATAGCTCTTCACCGGGTGTTTGACTCTCCAAAGGACAAACTTGTGTGGGATGTGGGCCATCAGGCTTATCCGCACAAGATCCTGACTGGGCGCTCGAAGCAGTTTGACACCCTTCGCCAGACGGATGGGCTGTCGGGATTTTTGAGTATTTACGAGAGTCCTCATGACATCTTCGGCGCTGGCCATGCGGGTACAGCTTGCAGTGCAGCGGTGGGATTGGCATACGCGCGTGATCTTCTCAAAACCGATTCGCGTGTGGTTGCGATTGTCGGGGACGGTGGTCTAACCGCTGGAATGTCCTTCGAGGCACTCAATCACGCAGGCCAGCTGCAGAAGGATTTCATGGTTGTTCTGAATGATAACTCCTGGTCGATCAGTAAAAATGTCGGCGCACTGGCGGATTATTTGAACCGGATCATCACTGGACAGGTCTACAACCGCGCCAAGGCCGATTTGGAACGCCTGATCGGAAGCCTTCCCTCAGTAGGATCGAGCATGCTCAAGATGCTTCATCACACCGAAGAGCACCTCAAAGGGATGATCGTACCGGGGACCTGGTTCGAGGAATTCGGCTTCCGTTATTTTGGCCCGATCGATGGGCATGACCTCTTCAAATTAATCGACACTTTGGAGAGCCTGAAGAAACTCAGCGGTCCTATTCTGCTTCACTGCATCACCCAAAAAGGCAAGGGATACCCTCCCGCGGAGGAAGCCCCCCTGAAATGGCATGGGGCCACCCCCTTCGACAAGGTAGTTGGAAAACCCCACAAGAAAACGGGAGATAAGGCTTACACGGACATCTTCTCCGAGATCCTTGTGGCGGAGGCCCGCAAGGATCCCAGAATTTGCGCCATCACAGCGGCCATGACCACGGGCACGGGATTGACAAAGTTCGCGGAGGAGTTCCCGGAACGTTTCCTGGATGTCGGGATCGCGGAACAACACGCGGTCACATTGGCCGCCGGGATGGCACGCAGCGGACTGAAACCTGTCACAGCGATCTACTCCACCTTTCTTCAACGCGCCTTCGATCAAATCGTACATGATGTTGCCTTACAGAACCTCCCGGTGATCTTCGCGGTGGATCGTGCTGGTATTGTTGGAGCCGATGGGGCAACCCACCAGGGGATATTCGACATGTCCTTTCTGCGGATGATCCCGAATATGACAGTGTTTGTGCCCTCCAATGAGGCCGAGATGGTGGGGATGTTCAAAACCGCCCTGGAGCATGCAGGTCCCATCGCGGTCCGTTACCCACGCATTGAGATCACGGGAGAATACCCCAATTGGCTGGAAACTCCGGCGGTGCCGCTGGGACAAAGCTGCATCCTGCGTGAGGGAAGCGGGATTGCCATCCTGGCGATTGGAACCATGGTATCGGAGTCATTGGAGGCTGCCGAAAGACTGAGTGATGAGGGATTGAATCCCTGCGTGGTGGATATGCGCTGCCTAAAACCCCTCGACCATGCAGTTCTAAGGCATCTTACCACCCAAAAAGTGGAGGCCATTATCACGGTGGAGGAACACACCCTCATGGGAGGCTTTGGAAGCGCTGTCATGGAAGCCTGGGCGGAGGAAAGCCTCCCTCCAGTCCGGATGCTTTGCCTGGGGATCAAAGATCACTTTGTGGAGCATGGCACTCGCGAAGTCATATTGAACCGCATGGGATTGGATGCCGAAGGAATCGCCAAGTCAGTTTCGGCTTTTGCTGGAATGCGGGTCGCTTACTCGAAGGCATCTGGGCGGGCCGCGGGATACTAGTCCATGAGGAAGATTGACGCCCGGTACGGTCTCGAGGGAATCCACGAGTTTTTGGCCCTGCGCAAAGAAACAGCACGCGACCTGACGTCTACAGTCGCTGAAGTGGGCACCAAGGTCAGGGAACAAGGCTGGGCCGGGATTGCGGAGCTCACAGCCCGGTTTGATGGAATCTCCAAACCACCCGACATGGATGCTTTCAGGGTTAGCGCCGATGAGTTTGCGGCAGCCCGGAATGCTCTCTCCCCTGAGCTTAAAGAAGCCATCGAAGTGGCTATTACACGGGTCCGCGCCTTCCATGCCAAACAAAAGCGCCAGGATTGGTACCAAGAGGAACCGGGCATTCGGACCGGCCAGAGATTCCGTCCCCTTGAGCGAGTGGGTGTGTATGCTCCTGGCGGAGTGGCGGTTCTCTTCTCAACACTTGTGATGAATGTGGTCCCGGCCCAAGTAGCAGGTTGTCTCTCCCTCACGGTTTGCTCTCCCCCTCAGAAGACAACCGGAAGCGTGGACAAAATGATCCTTGCCACTTGTCACCTGTTGGGACTCGACCACACCCAAGTGCTTGGCATTGGTGGCGCGCAAGCGATCTTCGCCATGGCTTTGG
>CAZORO010000530.1:0-4038 GCA_964581845.1 uncultured bacterium | reverse complement strand
TGCCCAAGATGAAAACCCATCACTGGACAGGCGTCACCCTCTCCATGAAAAACCTCTTTGGGCTCATGCCGGGCATCTTCTATGGCTGGCCCAAGAATATTCTCCATCACTACGGGATCGACAAGGCCATATTCGACATCAATGCCTCGTTCAGGCCTGACCTGGCCATTGTGGACGGCATCGTGGGCATGGAGGGCGATGGACCCATCATGGGTGAACCGCGTCTGGCGGGGGTGATCGTCATGGGGCGGAACCTTACGGCGGTGGATGCCACCTGCGCCCGAATCATGGGAGTCGATCCCGCAAGGATCGACCATCTGGCTCAGGCTTCGGGCCGACTCGGCCCCATTCGGGAATCACACATCACTCAGCGCGGAGAGACGATCGCCTCGGTGAAAACACAATTCAAGCTGCTCGAGGCAATCCCCGCTCACAGAAACATCCTCCTGTGATGGTGTGCGGACATTGAGCAAATGGCTCAGCAACGAAGAGGGCTGTCAAAGCCCTCGGCCAGCACGGGAAGGCCATGCCTCGCCAAGGAGGCCGCATGAGGAAACGCGAATCGGAGAGAGAACCAGGTGCTTGGGCCGCTGCGAATCGGTCAACCCGCGACTTGAAGAAGGCAACCCAAAGTCGGCGGAGTGTCATGGGACTCTGTGATCATGCTTCCATCCAGGCAGTGGGGTTTGATACAAAACATCATACTGAAATCTCAAGTGTGTCACGATGGTCTCTCTCGGGGGAAGGATTACTCGAGGCCGCTTCAAAAATATTCCTTATAGGGTCCAAGGCCTTCCTAGTACTGATGTTATCTGTAATGTGCGCGCTTCTTTTCTGCTATATTAGGGGATTAATCCAGGCATTTTCAGTTCAAAGTTACAAGAATTATGTTATTTGGCTGGATACTTGTATCTTTGGATTGTTACCTTGCATCTGGATTCAGGAGCATTTTCGCAATAATTTGCTAGACATATTCATGCGAGGTATCTGGTTTTCTTACGCCTATGTTTTGATATTTGGATCCAGTATCATATTTGCATTGAGAGGCCAGGTTCAAAGACATGTACTTTCGATTATTTTTACTTTCTCATTTGGCCTCATTATACATTACTTAATACCTACTGAACCACCTTGGATGGCTGTCAATGGAGTAATCAGAGTACACGGAGATTATATCTCTTCTATGGACATGAATCCCGTAGCTGCCATGCCCTCGATCCATCAAGCCATAATCTGCCTCGCTGCATGTGCCCTCTGGCAGTATGGGGCACTTGGTAGGCTGGTGGGTATCAGTTATAATATGTTGATGGCTATTTCCTTGCTGTACCTAGGTGAGCATTTCTTCGCTGATTCTGTCGCAGGGATGGTTATTGCAATTTTGTCATGGTTGATTGCAGGGCAGGTTTTGCCTGCGTGCAAAGAGGGGAAGAAAGGATTGAAGTCAGCGACCAGTGGACCCCTGGAGGAATGACCCCAGATCAGTAGAGGGATTCTTGCTATCCACATGGAAACAGCCCCTAATGATCATGATCTGATTGAATTTCGAATATTACAAACCGCTTATCATCGCCAACATATACGGCTTTGAGCCAGCCAGGATATGTGTTTTGAACCTGTTCAATGAACTCATTCATAGGTGCTTCCTCGCAAAACATAGGCATGGGTGTGTGGACCAGATAGCGGGCTTTATAAAAGTTGATGGATCCAATGATCTCGTCGACTGAGCCAAGGGGCGGGCCATTATCTCCATAGAAAAGTGAGAGCGGGCGTCCCACAAAAGGTCGAAAGGCGCGCCGATTTGTGTACAGATATATCATTGTATCAAGCCCAGAGGTGATGACATCCTCCGGCCGGGTGCGTGCGGTGATCCATTCAAAGACAGCCTCATAGGAAGACCAGGACAATGGTTGCTTCATGTGTTTGAGAGAAGGGTAGTGCATACTATGCGATGCAGCAACCACTTGGCGGACCAAAGCTGCATTGAACGCCAAGAGAACGCTCAACACGATGATCCCCGATGTCATGGGCGGGGCGAGAAAGGTGAGTTTCAGCAATTGATTTGAGACCCAATCAAGGAGGTATGCAAGCAAGAATGGCAGAATAGGTATTAAGAAGCGGGGTGAGGGCCACGGCCAGATGAGGATGATGAATAAATAACCAACCAAGAAAAATGCCAATACCCTGTACTGGCGCAGATGCCTAAAGACACCGATATATAGGATTCCGCCTGTTAACAGAACCAGCATCCAACCGGAAGCAGGAAAGAAAAGTTCTACGCTAAAAATGCCCAGGCCGATGCTGATGCTGCCACACAGAATGTAGATGACATTCATGGCGACCACGCGGCTTAAGGTACCAATCCCAAACGAAGCCCACCAAGCCAAATAGTTCGTGTAGTAGGAAGTCACCTGGTGATCATTCCAACCGGCTCCCACAAGCATCCAAGAAAGCCATGGAATCATAAGGACTGTCGCCCCCAGAGAGACCCAACGAATCGAGAGGCCGTAAAGATATAGGATGCCCATTCCAATGGGGGCAAAGACTATCCCGATGGACTTGGTTAGAAATGGGACGGCCAGGAGAAGTCCCAGGGAGAATTCTGATAGACGTCCCCCTTTGATTTCATCAATATGGCGTTCCAGAGCCCATGCAGCTTGGAGAACTACGAAACCGAAAGGAATTTCAGAGAGGGTGAGGGTGCAAAAGTAAAGGAAAGGCGCGGAGGTTACAGTGAGCAAACCTGCAGCTGCCGCCACCTTCCGCGGGAAGTAATTGCAGCTCACCATGTAGAGATAAGCAAGCCCAACAGTCGCAGCGCCCAAAAGGAGAGTCAGCCACTTCATAGCCACTGTATTGTCAGGAAAAGACGGCCAGAATTTCCAGATTATGGCCAGGAGACCTGGATAAAGAATGGGATACTTGGTTTGCAGGGGAGAGCTGGGCAGGTTGATCAGACGGTATCCCTGCCCCTCAGACAAGGCCTTGGCGGTGCTAACATAGATCGCATCATCATGGTAAACCCCGCAGACACCTGGGATCATCTGAAATGAGCCCAACAATGCCAGCAGAGCTGCAAGTGCAACAGCCACGAGCCAATCACGTTTCCCCATCCGAGTGCGCCTCATAATATTTTCTCCAAACGACCCGGGAGCTTGTCTGGTCGCGGTAGGAATGCCGGTTGCCCGGCACCCCCCGGGCAGATCCGTAAGTGCGGAGCTACCGCATACGGCTCCTACTTCGAGCGAATGGCGTGAAAGCGAACATAGGGGTACGGATGCACAATGCGACTCTTGGGAAGATACCGAGCCACAAGGAAAGTGAACCGACTCCAAGGCATGCGGTCCCTCTGGCTCCGCCTTCGCAAGGCACGGAACCAATAACGGGCCGCTTGAGTTCGGAAGGTGTTGATGCTGTCAATATTCCCCGAAACTGCGTAATAGTTCATTTAACCGTGCACAACAGACCCAAGCCATTTTCCTACCAGAGGTAACGGCTCGTGGAGCTTCGCGCGAGCGAACTGCTTCACCGCTTTCAGTTTAGCCCCCCTACTGCATCTCTTGTCCGACGTGAATTTGAACGTTTCCCGATGCGAAAAATCACACTCTCGGGCTTCCTGTCAAACCGGTCAGGAACCCTGGGCAGCCCTTCACTTCAGATACTCTTTTTGGTTGCGTGAAGACGCGTGAGTAATCCGCTGGAGGCCATTGTCCCACCAACGGCGCGATGAATCAAAACAATTCCGCCCGATTCTCTCGAACGCCTCGGCTCCCATTGAGTACACGCGCCAGTTGAGGAGTGCATCGGACCATTCAAGCGTGTCAAGGGACTTCGAGAATCCTTTATGAAATGCACGAAGTGCTGCTATTAGGAGCCCATTGTCTTTCCATGGGCAAGTCTTTACTCTATACGCGTGCTTTGGAAGTTGAGAGGGAAGGAATCGACAGATACGCGGGTTGAACCCGTCGAGGGGGTGCAATGCGTTCGCTCGTGGTGGAAGATGAACGGAAGGTGGCTTCCTTCATCAGAAAGGGACTGGAA
>CAZORO010000529.1:0-4040 GCA_964581845.1 uncultured bacterium | reverse complement strand
AGCTTTGTCTTGGTTTGACCTTCAAACTGGGGCTGGGACAGTTTCACGCTCACAACAGCGGTGAGACCTTCACGGGTGTCGTCTCCGGTCAGCTTGTCCACATCTCCTTTGGCCATCTTGTTCTGGACGGCATACTGCTTGACTGAGCGTGTCAACCCCGCCTTGAACCCAACGAGGTGTGTGCCTCCTTCCTTGGTGTTGATGTTGTTGGCAAATGTGAAAATCTTTTCGTTGTAGGTGTCGTTGTATTGAAGCGCTATCTCGACAGACATGCCCTGCCGTTCGCCTGCGATGTGAATGATTTCCGGGTGCAGGACTTCCCGGTTCTTGTTGAGGTACTCCACAAAAGAGAGAAGCCCCCCCTCATAGCAGAAGGAACGTTCTTTTGGCAGACGATCGTCGATCAGGTCGATGCGGACGCCTCGGTTGAGAAATGCCAACTCCCTCAGACGTTGAGCCAAGACATCAAAGCTGAGCTCCGTATCCGTGAAAATCAGGTGATCCGGTTTGAAGGTGATCCGGGTCCCTCTACGCTGGGTTTCCCCTTTTACTGTGAGGGGGGTCTTCGGCTGTCCCCGTTCGTAACGTTGATAGTAAACCCTGCCGTCCCGGCGTATCTCAACCTGCAGGAATTCGCTCAGGGCATTGACCACAGATACACCCACCCCATGAAGTCCTCCCGACACCTTGTAGGTGGCGTTGTCAAACTTGCCTCCCGCGTGCAACTTGGTCATCACCACTTCCACGGCCGGCACGTTTTCCTTTTCATGGATATCCACGGGTATTCCCCGGCCATTGTCGTCCACGGTGACAGACCCGTCCAAATGCACCTGAACACGGATGTGATCGCAGTATCCGGCCAATGCCTCGTCAATGCTGTTATCCACGACTTCGTAGACAAGGTGGTGCAGCCCTTCAGTGGAAACATTGCCTACGTACATGGAGGGACGCATGCGAACGGCATTCAGCCCCTCCAAAACTGTGATTTGCTGTGCGGTATACTGCTCAGACTGCAAATCGGGCTGATTCCCATTCATTTCCGTCATATAGGCCCTTCTCCAGAAACATGGTATTTTCCAGTGAAATTGAAGAAATTTCCGCAAAAAAACCTGAATACTCGGTGTGTCAACCGAGTCGGTGTAATTTTCCTAATTAACATGTAATCATACCTTTTTTCCGTTAACTTTTCAATTACTTTCGATCTTTCCGTTTGGCGGTGAAATGCCAGAAAATACGAAGGAGGGATAAATAGAGGGATAAATATATGTGTGTCCCCTCATCCATGGAGAGGAAAATGCGAGATCCAAGATGATCGGTATTAGAAACCAATTCCCCCGGCTTAGAGAACCATCGGCATGATGAGGCCAAAATACTCGGGATCATCTGAGCCGACAAAGACACCTCCGTGGTACTCGTCGACCCATTCGAAGGTCACCTCAGAACTTTCCATGACCTGGATCGCTTCCAAGACATACCGGATGTTGAAAGCCACTGAAAACTCTTCACCAGTGTATCCTTTGATGTCCACAGAGTCATTTGCATTGCCTGATTCAGGATTTCCAGCATCAAGCTCCAACGATCCTTCGGTCACCACAAAACGTACATGGCGAAAACGATGGTCCGTGACCACGGCGACCCTTTTCAGAGCATGATAGAACGCCTCTCTGTCCACAGTGAAACGGAAGGGCCTCTCAGCGGGAATGATGAGCTCATATTCAGGAAATCCCCCCTCAAGCAACTGCACACTCAGAACCGTGCGAGGTGTACTCACAGTGAGGCAATTCTCGTATATCCCAACGGAGATGTCTTTTTCCTTCTCCAGTAACCGGGCAATCTCCACAACCCCCTTTCGGGGAATGATTATTCCGTTCCCAATTTCCAGATGAGGAAGTATCGATGCGTGCAATTGGAAGTAAACCAGTCGATGACCATCAGATGCCACAAAACGGATATGATTGGTCTCCGTGGTATGCAAGAACAACCCGGAAACACTGAACGGGTCGTCCTCTTGGGGAATCCCGTAAAGGGTCTTCCCGAGGCACTTCTCCAAAATGTTTCCATCACAAGGACCCAATGGGGAATCCTCGTAGAACTTCACATATGGGAAATCCAGCGCAGGAATCGTGGGCAATTCAAAACGAGACCTTCCAGCTTCAATGATCAAGCGGTTGTTGGGCTGTTCCTCCACAGTGACGGGTCCGGGGCCAACTTCGCGGACGACTTCCAGCATCTTGCGGGCAGAAACCGTGGTGCTCCCTTCCACCTGGATGGTTGCATCGATGCTTGTTCGAAGGCTGAGTTCCAAATCCGTAGCATAGAAAGTGAGTTGAGTGGATGGGGCATCGGGTCCCGTGATCATCACATTTGAAAGTACCGGCATGGTGGTCTTCTTTTCAGTGATGTTCAGAACTTTCTGAAGCACTTGGATGAGAGCCGCCTGTTCCGCCTGAAATCTCATGCGTTCAATCCCGATTCCACTGTGGTGTTGAGAAAATGTTTCATTCTATATAGAAGGTTCACCATAGTAATAAAGGCATGCTAGATTGTCAAAAAATATGTCAACGAATTGATTTCGTTGCGAATAACTGTTTACAAAATTGCAACATCTTCCGGTGCAATGGCGGGTAGCAAAGAGGTGGATGGAGGTTTTCGTCAGGTTTTGAACACGTTCCGCGTAGATTATCTTGAGCGTATTGACAGATTTCAGAAAAGTCCTATTCCCATGAAAATCCTGGGATCAAGAGGTGGATCATCCGTCCATTACTTTTCGGGCGGGTCTAATCTATTAAGAATGGAATGAGAAAACCAGCACGAATGATTCGGCCGAGATGAAAGTCTTTTCTCCTTGACAAATATGCATTCCACCAAGTAGTTTTGGGCTGCATTGAATCTGAAGTCCTGTCATTAGGTCCACTGGCGTACGGCTACAGTTCGAGCACTCTTCTCCATATCCTTCGTCTACTAATCCAGTTTCACCAATCGGGCTCCTTTCCCAATTTCAAGGGCGCTTTAGCGGGTTCAGCAGCGACAGTCCCGATGCATTGTGGCACACCTTTTTTTCAAGAATTACCAATTATTACATCTAGAGAAGGGGGGATGAAAAGAAATCCAGTGTTCAGGAATGTGCTTCGTTTTGGAGAAGGTCTAAAGCAGTTTTAAATAATAGTTTCAAAACCTTAACCTTGTGATGCGGAGGTCCAAGATGCCCTACGACGCAACAAAAATGATGGATTGGGAGATTTCTGAAGCTGCCGAAAAGAATATGCCGACGCCTTATGAGTGGCAGGAGAAGCTGGGGCTGGAGAAGGACGAGATCCTCCCGATGGGAAGGCTGTGCAAGCTCGATTTCATGAAAATCATCGATCGCCTGAAAGACCGTCCCGATGGAAAATATATCGAGGTCACCGCCATCACCCCTACCCCCCTTGGAGAGGGAAAAAGCACCACATCCTGCGGTCTCATGGAAGGTTTGGGAATGCGTGGCAAGAACGTGGGTGGCGCGCTGCGCCAGCCATCGGGAGGCCCGAGCATGAATGTGAAGGGGACGGCCGCGGGCGGCGGAAACTCTCTGCTCATTCCCATGACTGAATTTTCTTTGGGCCTAACCGGGGACATCAACGACATCATGAATGCCCACAACCTGGCCATGGTCGCCCTGTGTGCCAGGATGCAACACGAGCGCAATTACAATGATGAGCAACTTCAGCGGCTCACCAAGATGCGTCGCTTGGACATTGATCCCACGCGGGTAGAAATGGGCTGGATTATTGATTTCTGTGCTCAGTCACTGCGTAACATCATTATCGGCATTGGTGGCCGCATGGACGGCTACATGATGCAGTCCAAGTTCGGCATTGCCGTGAGCTCGGAGCTGATGGCGATACTTTCCATCGTTAGGGATTTGGCGGATCTCAAGGAGCGGCTGAACAACATCACCGTTGCCTTCGACAAGCGGGGAAATGCAATCACGACGAGGGATCTCGAGGTGGGCAACGCCATGACGGCCTGGATGCGGAACACGATCAATCCCACTCTCATGT
>CAZORO010000528.1:0-4042 GCA_964581845.1 uncultured bacterium | reverse complement strand
TTTACCGTACCCTCAAATTACGCGGACATGATCCCATCGAAACCATCGTCTCCGCTCTCCGTCATTACATCTCCCACAACTTCACCCTTCCTCCCCTCCCCTCTATCAACATCCCTTCAGACGGGTAAAGGGTTACGAAAAACTATATAAAATGGTATAAGATTATAGGACAGCATCTATGTTTGTATTGATTTGAGGTGTGAATGGGATGAGATTGAATCCCTATCGCAACAGCTCCCTCTCTCGTACGGCCATCACTGAGGGGAACTCCGGTACGGGTGGATACTGGATGCATCGGTCAAGGAATTTTAAAGCACCTTGATGGTCGCCATCCAGCTGCACGCGAAGAGCGAGAGCATAGATGACATCGTTTGTCTCTTGTGGCGAGTGCTGAACCGCGAATCCCAAAAGGCGTTCAGGCGGCCATCCATCTCCCTCCAGTATCTCCCAAATCACCCTCTCGAGTGTCCCCAGCTCTTTGCGGCTGAAGGGCGAAAGAATTTGGCAGCCAATTTCATCCAAACCGCATTCATGCGCCAATCGATAACCCGCCAACCGGTAGGGGTTGAGTGCGGGGTGGTTCTCCTTCAGATAGGTTTCATAGACTTGCAGAGCTTTGTTGGGAGGAAGTGTGGCAAGAACAGTGTCGAGATCTGCGATGATGTTCCAGATGTTCTGAATCCGGGGTGTCTGTTCCACCAAGCCTCGTGCCTCGGTTTCTTTCTTCTGTTCGAGCAGAACTTGTACTTTCCAGTAAAGCAGTGTGGGAGGTCCCAGCTGGGTTCCGCCCATCTGTCCCCATTTCACACCAGCCAGCAGCTCCATGGCCTGGCTGACTTCACCCACTCGCGCCGCTGAAGCCACGAGCCATGGAACCAAAGTCAGCGGTTCATCCATATTTGGTAGCAACCCCTCCACGGCATGGAAAGCCATCTCCGGTGAAACCCCATGAAGAAGCTGGCAGGTGGCATAGGCTGATCTCAGGAAATCATCCTCTTCTCTTGTTCCACCGTGGATCAGCTTGGCGGCAAGTTCCTTGGCCGGTTCGAAATCTCCATCCCAGAGAGAACGTTGAAGCAGAAACTCCGCTGCTGTAAGAGTGCATGCGGGTTCCGTCATTGCTTCAAGTAGAAGCTCCCGAGCCTTGGCTGGGTCCGGTTCGATTCTTCCCAGGAGACTCCGGTTGAATCCACTAGGGGCTTTCTCCACAAGTTCCCGGTATTCCTTCTCAACCACATGCGGTGGGAGGTAATTGAGTAACAGATTTTGTGCAAGGATCGCTCCTTCCGGGTTAGTTGGGATGGCCGATGCAAGTGACCGCGCGGCTTGAATGGCATCCACCATCCGTCCCAGGCTGGCGAGAGCACGAATCTCCATCCCTTTTGAAAAAGCCAGAAAGGGATCGTCCGCCGAGGGGGCGAAGGTTCTCTGAGCAATGCGGGCATGATGGAGCATTCCACTCCAGTCCGCGGTTCTTGCCGCTTCTTCCGCCATAACGAGCCGTTGAGTGGGCGCGAACTCGAACCAACGGGACAACCTCCCTGTTCCTTGATGGCCCGGAAGCAATGGTTCCTTGATCTGCCCCGGTAATAAGATTCGCTGGTCCTTGAATAGGGTCCGCCGGTATCCTTCAGGCCCTTCTACAACTTCCCCAAGGACATAGGTTCCCGCGCCCTGTATGGAGTAAATGACTGTTGATTCCTGGGTGGCTGGAAGGGTGATCTCCGCTGAATCAAGGCGGGTACTTCCGGAAGCAGACAAGACCTCGAATGAATGGGTCCCAGGCGGAAGATCCAACTGGACAAATCTCCAAGGTTGAATCGTGACCTGTTGGTTCCGTGCATATTTAAGCAAAACTGGAACAGCGAGAGGATTATGGCACCAGAGGGTGTATCCAGATGTCCACTGGCCAATCAGGAAGAGCACGACAAGGATGGTGACTACCGCGATACCAATTGCTTTGAGTCGTGACAATCACACACCTCCTCGCGCTGAGCTAATGTGTTTCTTCATGCTTGAAACGATCTTCCCCCCACGCTTCCTTGAGGTAGACCCCCCCACCCCAACCCTCCCCCGCAAGGGGGGAGGGAGTTATTTAAAACGCCCTCCCCCCTTGCGGGGGAGGGTTGGGGTGGGGGGTATCGCTTCGGGAACTCCTGGGACCATTCCGCCTTCCCGTCACACTCTCCATCTCTTAATCCTCACCAATCTACCAGAGTCCGCCGGGGGTGACAGGGGCTGACAGAGAGACTTTGGTGCTTCAAAATAAAAAGTCCTTTGAGCCATGACAGCCACCACTATTTCCTCAGATCTCCTTTTCGATCCAGAAATACTTCCCAAACCTCTTGAGTGGCGGACTCTCTTCCCTTGTCCCCGCCATGTTGAGGTCGAGGTGGGTTGTGGCAAGGGAAGATTTCTTCTGGACCGTGCTGCGGCTCATCCGGAGGATTGTTTTGTGGGGCTTGAGTTCGCGCGCGCTTATCTCCGCACGATTGAGCAGCGGGCCATACGGCGTGGGTTGACCAATGTACGTCTCGCGCGTGCCGAAGCCAGTCAGTTCTTTAGGGAATCCATCCCGGATGCTTCTATTCATGCCTTTCATCTCCTTTACCCCGACCCCTGGCCCAAGAAACGGCATCATAAACGGCGTTTGATCCAGCATGAGTTTCTGGAGGATCTGCGCCGTGTCCTTCTTCCTGGTGGTGAGGTGAATATCGCCACCGACCATGAGGACTACTTCGAGTGGATGATTTTCCATTTTGAAGTTTGGAAGGGTACCTTTGTCATGGAATCCCGTGTTATCCAGACACCGGAGGACAGGATGGGTTTTGTAGGACGAACCAACTATGAGATCAAGTTCCTTACCGAGGGCCGTCCGCTCTATCTGCTCACGGGACGGCGTACTGGGTTTTAGCCCCTTGAAGACCTCACCCCCCCACCCCCCCTCTCCCACAAGGAGAAGGGGGAGCGTGAAGTCCCCTCTCCCGCGGGAGAGGGGATCTAGGGGTGAGGTTGTTCCCGTGTAGACAGACTCCATCGATGCAGTGAAACTTCTCCCATCAGGATAGGGAAGGGAGTGGTCTGTCTGAAAGCAAAGAAACCCAAACATCCCATTCAGCGTATCCGCCGTCCCATGCCGCCGCCGACACGGGTCAAGCCCGATAAACGCCGCGAGCAGGAGTTCAAACCGTCGCGTAAACACATTGAGGAATCTTTAGAAGAGGACAAGAGCACGTGAGAACAACCCTTTTTTCAGCATTCATTGGGGGCATAGCCATCTGTTTAATGGTTCTTTCCGCCCAGACAAGCGAGGAGAAAGTGATCCACCTCATCAAGGGGAAAGATCTCTTGTCTTTTTATACTTTCTTGACGGAATATGGAGTCGATACAGACCCAGACCGGGTGTTTTCCATACAGGATGGCGTGGTCCGGATTTCAGGACAACATTTTGGATACTTGGCCACCCGCGAAACCTTTTCCAACTACCGTCTTGTAGCTGAGTTCAAATGGGGAGAAAAGACTTGGGCGCCGAGAGAGTTCAATGCCCGAGATAGCGGCATCCTGCTTCATGCCATCGGAGAGGACAGAGTCTGGATGACCTCCATCGAGTGCCAAATGATTGAGGGTGGTACCGGCGATGTATTAGTGGTTGAGGGAGCTGGCCTGACAGTCAATGGGGAGCGGAAGGAGAAGGAGACCTCGCGTTTCGACCGTCCCGGTCGTAATCCTTGGAAGGATGAAATTGGGTTCCGTGGTCCCAACGAGATCGAGAATCCGCATGGCGAATGGAATACCATCGAGGTGCTCTGCGAGAAAGACAGGGTGTGTGTCACTGTGAATGGGCATGTCACCATCGATGGGAGCCAGGCCTACCCACAGGAGGGGAAAATTCTGATCCAATCCGAGGGGGCGGAGGTTTTTTTCAGGAAGCTTGACCTGTATCCACTGGGGACTGAATAGAGGAGTAATTTAGGATTTACTATTATTGAGGCGAAGTGGTTCACTTGTCGTCTGCCTTTGACGCCTCGCTAAGACTTGTTCC
>CAZORO010000527.1:0-4045 GCA_964581845.1 uncultured bacterium | reverse complement strand
GGGGGAGTTCGAGAATCATCCAAATATATTAGGAGTATTTCCAACACCGGTGATTTTATTATCTATGATGGCAGAGAGGGAAACAAATTCATTAAATCAAATCTTTTCAGGGAGTGGCCAATATGTAATATTATGTATCTCGGAACTCACGGGTCGGTTGATGTGAAGGATCCTCTGAATTCTTCGATTATGATTCCAATATACATTCTGAGTGCGTCAAGAGATGACTCGTCTCTGACAGCGGGGCAAATTCTAACTCTATCCGGTTCTGCACCTGAGTTGGTGATTATGAGTGCGTGTGAGACGGGCTTATCAGAACCTGATCCAAGTTCCTCCGATGACCTGCTGGGCCTTAATCGGGCGCTCCTTGCTCGTGGAGTAGGTGGTGTTATCTGCACACTGTGGAAGGTTCCAGACAACACCTGTCCAGAGATTGACTGTGGATTCCTTAAAAGAGTTGTTTTGTGCCATCAATCTGGTCCTTCAGCTTTGGCGGAGTCCATGCGGGAATTCATTCGCCGGGCTCGCACGAATGAATCGAATTGGAGTACATACGCCCATCCTTATTACTGGGCTGCTTTTATCTACTCTGGGGATCCAAGGATTATTCCGCCTTGAACTCGTTACTTCTTTCACTCAGGTTTGATGACATTGAAGCAGAGTCGGATCCCAATGTAGTTCGTACGAGCATAACCCTCGGAGGTTTTACTACGTGAAGCCGCTCTTATCTCAAATGGACCAGAAATCCAAGATCCACCTTTACGGATCCATGCTCTTTCAGGTTTGTCCCTTTCCTTCCGAGGCCATTGGTCTTGTACCCACTCGGAGACATTTCCAGCCATGTTATAACAGCCATACTCACTCTTTCCATCGGAAAAACTTGTCACAGGCGCTGTAAAGAAGTACCCATCATTAAAAGGATAGAAAACATATTGCCCCTGCCATTGTTCCTTGATGAAAACTTTGGGTGATACATTACACTTTCCAATAGAAATATCTTTATCGCCCCATGGAAATTGTCGGGCACTCGCACCCCGGGCAGCATATTCCCATTGAATTTCGGTAGGCAAACTAAGACCAGCCCAATCCGCCAGCTTTTGGGAATCATCCCAGGAAACACACACAACAGGAGATCTTTCATCTTGGGGAAATCCTGGAAAGAGCCAAGAGAGTCCATCAACGAGTTTGTCAACACCATCAGCTGGATCATGTGAATAACCTCGCTTTTCGAGCTCCGCGAGAGTCTTATAGTGTGTCTGAAAAATAAATTCCTGGAACATACCAACAGGAACCTCATATTTCCCCATCCAGAAGCCAATGACAGGAACTTGCCTAAGGGCCTGTTCGTCTGTTACCGTCTTATTCAGTGATGATGTGTCACATTTGAATTGACTTTGGAATAGGTCTCTGATCACATTTCTACCCTCTTCTGATGTTGCGGTTCCTACAAGGGCATTTCCATATGGGACAAAACACAGCGGGTAGTGGAATTTTCCTGGACATAAATAGTCCCATTCCTGTCCCGGTTGTGGATCAATGGGGGGCTGTTGAGCCAGAGCCTTAGGTCTTTTCGGGCGTAAAACTACATCCCCTTCGCCATAACATTGAAAACCCAAAGGTTGTATTTTGCTAGGGTGATCTGAGCTAAGTTTATTTCCAATCTCGCTTCCAAGAACATATCCATCTTTATTTATATCGGCTAACACTATGTCAGGAGAAACAGTCCGAAGGGCATTGATCAAATGACTTGTGAACACTCCAGACTTACCGCTCTCACGGACTAGGCCGGGTCCTGCCGCCAGTATTTCTATGCAATTCTTTTGTAGTAAATCGGGAACAGGCACAGATTTAATACCGCATTGTTCAGAGATAAAAAGGCCAGAATAGCAAGCATCCACGATGAGAAGTTTATGTCTTGCTTTACAATCCTCCAACCATGAAAAAAGTTCACCCATCTCGATACATGTATCTGAATAGGATTTGCTTTGATCAGATGAATCACCGTATGTTAAACTGGCATCAACTGGGAGCAGATATGATTTTGGACGGTCGTTAATTTGCCTTATCTGGCCATGGCCAGAAAAGTAAATAACAAAACACGATTGTTCCTCTTTTGGAATGCTGTAAATTGATTCTTTGATACGGGCCTTTGTGGCTTCAGCAGATTGTAAAACAGTGATTTGTTGGAAATCATAGCATTCCTCGAGGACTTTCTTGAAATTGAGCGCGTCGTTAATCGCACTTCTGAGTGGTGAGACACCACGACAATGAGTATATGCATTGATCCCAATGCACAGACCATACATATTATTGTAATACCCCTCAGTTTCTACCTCCACCCCAGAAATAACTGGAACCTGTGAACACCAGAGTACTAGTATAGCAAGCAGGATCTGATGAGTTTTCATTGTTACACCTCCCCTCCTATTCATTTTGTAAAGTAAGATTGATCCCCAGGGAAAAGTTCGTTCAAACTCAAATGTGATCCGATTACCTGAGTACGGATATTTCTGTCATCCCTAGAAATGCTTAACCGACACCGAGAAGCTGCCAGGTTCATCCAATACATTCAGATTATAATCCATTCACTTAGGGATCTTCACTTAAGGATCTCAGATTTCTCTTCAGTCAGCGCCGGATTTCTGCAAGAACAGCTCTCGACATCTGTATACCAATCCAGCGAGAACTCGAACAACTCCATGCCCCTATCCTGGCCTGAGATAACCGCTTTCGATCCTTCACTAAATGCAGTTAATAGATCGATCAACTTCTGAGGAGGATCACTGGGTGGTGTGTCAGATTTACCAAGATTGATGGAGAAATATCCACTGAAGCCGTTTATGGTGTCAGTAGCAAACACTCGGATTCTGTAATCATTAGCCGTAGAAAGATTTGAAGGAACAGTCCATGGGAATGTGTTTAGGCCACACTTATTGCTGTTGTAAGTATAGTCTTGGCCTGGAACCCAATACTGCCCTTTGAAAAGAAGAATTCGTACTGATTGTGGTGTAGATCCGGAAGAGGTCCATTTGATGCTTTGCTGTTGTCCAGCACTCCATTTTTCTCCTGCTGCGGGCTTGTTCACCACGATAGAAGGAGTGCCCGGACATTGCGGAGTGGGAGTCTGTGTAGGGTCGAAGTCGATCTGAACCGTCTGCGAGTTTTCCCAGATTCCGTGATCACCCTCGTTTGTACATCGAACTGTATATGCTCCCGGCGCAGGAAACCGAACAGTAACCGGCGATCCCTCTCCCGAGTCAAATGAGCCAAACTGCCATTTCCAACCCGTGATCCAACATCCGTAAATGTTTTCCAGAAAGAATCTGTACAAACCCTTTCCATCAATCCTTTTATGGCCAAATTCGAAGAAGGCCCTTCCCCGGATTGGCCGTACGTTGTAGGGAGAGGGTGGAATGATCCCACAGATCGCCCCATCAATGATGCCTCCTACTACTGGAGACCAACTCGGCCAGAAGTACCAAGCATTTTCATTCCACTGATTAAACCAACCTGCGTTTAGATGATATCTGGCATGCTCCGGAATGTTGTCACCAGCCGATATATAACCGTCGATTATGAAGGTATGAACACCCGTTTGACGGGCGATAACAGGTCTCTGGCTTCTAATGTCATCCCTGATTGGACGCCATGAGTTGAGGTGATCATTCGTAATGCTTTTATACATAGCGCTTGCATAGCCAAATTTCGTCTTCAGCTGCGTTGCTGCGTATTGGGTGTTCGCATTGGTTCTCATCGAAGTATAGTCTGCCTTCACGGCAACACCACATGCAAAGAGCAGATCATCTACGTAGGAACACGCGAGGGGATCGATTGAAGTCTTCCAATAATCGCCACGGAAAATCGCCGAGGGAGCTTGAATCAGGATCAGCCTCGTATCTGTTGTATAGTTTTCGCTGCTTTCGAAAGTAATACGATTCTTTGGGAATTGCCAATAGTTAATCACCTGAGCCATCGCCACCGGAACACAACCTGCTAAACAGCGCTCGCCTGTTACCGGGTCGAGTGGGCAGTGACGATTGAAAAT
>CAZORO010000526.1:0-4063 GCA_964581845.1 uncultured bacterium | reverse complement strand
GGAGAAAGACACCTTTTCTCCATCCTCTGTCCGGATTTGTACCGGCAGGGTCCGCTCCACGCTCCCTCCGACCACAGAAACAATAAGGTGGTTACAGAAGACCTCCCGGTAGACTGTCTCCCAGCTGTCTGGGTGTGCGGTCAAGGCTGCGGACAAGTTTTGATTGGGACCATAGTAATCCGAGGCGAATTGCGGAACAACCAGAATCTCCACCACGGCCTCGACAAAATCACCCGCTGATAGACTGGTCAAGCCTGCTGGCGGTGAGAGTTCCACCAGCCCGCTGGGGACATTTCCATCCACCGTGCCATAGATGGAATAGAAGGGATGGGGACGGTCCACGCCCCCCAAGCGCGCTCTCCAACTGCGGATGATGACTCCCCGGTTGGCCCAGGCCCCCGCATTCTTCTCTGGTACCCCATATTCATACATGGCGAACCAGGGCTGCTCCCCGGTGAGTTCCACCCCCCGCCGTTTATAGGTCCACCCTCCACTGGTGGTGGAGGCATCCCAGGTCTCCTCCAGGCCCGCAAGGCTACCCCGCGCGAATTTACCGAATGGATTGGTGTTGTATCCATCCGCCCCCATCTGGAAAAACGCCAGGCGGGTCATGTTCTCAACTGGGGCCACGGCATCATAACGAATTGTGTAAAGACCACGTACACAATCATCGGTCCGCCAGGTTTGAGTCCGGATACTTGATTGGACCGCTCCATCGGGCGTTTCTCCCGCATAGGTGACATCAGTCAGAACCGGGCAATAACGTTTGAAGAGAGTCTTCTGGCGGGAGAGGAACTGTTTCTGGTTGTTCTTGAAATAGACCAGGAAATCGAGCCCCCCCACATTGTTGGTCCAGGTCCACTTCGGATTGTTGACATCCATGCTCCGGACCATGAGCGGACGGATATCATCCCCGATGGCCCGCTTCAAGTTCACATCCGGGTCGTAGCAAATACTTTCTCCGAAGGAACCAATCGCCAACTCATCCCACTGCTGGTTTCCTCCATATCCCTCCAAACACAGGTGCGCATGTGAGACTGCCGGAAGCGGGGTCTCCGTATCATGTTTCCCCCAAAAGGCATAAGCCAAGTCATACTCCAGATCCACCTTCTGTCCCGGCTCCAGGGCGAGCAGGGTCAGCCCGCTGAACCAGGAGGGATTCACATGCCAGTTCTTCGAGATCTGAACCGGCAAGGGAATCGGGAGACCTCTAAAGTCCCGCAAGAGGGGGGACATCCCTGTAATTGAGAAGCCGCCTCCAAGGGTCGAGTCCTTATAGAAATGCAGCCGTGCAATGCGTGGGAAAGAGGAAGGATTGGCCAGGTGCAGGAGGATCCGTTCCACCTGGCTGTAGTGGTTGTTCTTGGAGGGTGTCAGAATCTTGTACTCCCCTGTCACTGGGTCATATTGGACCGTTTGACTGCCGGTCACTGGCCCTGTGGCGGAGGCTGTGATATCGGGAGCGGCCAGAGGTGACTGATTTTGTCGGATTTCACTAGCCGCCAAATTCTGTATCTGGTCCCTTGAGGGAATGATCACCACCGAGAAAGTGGTTTCCTTAGTTTTTGGTGCCATAAACGTGGCAAAGCTCTCGCAGACGATTTCTCGAGGAGACACCATACGGAGTCTTTGACCAGCCGGAGATGGATTGAGGATGGCGATGCCTGAATCATTGGAGTGAGCCACAAATCCGGCGGTCGAGGTTCCTCCTGGCGCCGCACCGGTAAAAGCTCCTTGCTCCCAGAAAAAAAGCGTTGGATATCCATCCGCCAATTTCAAAGAAGCGGAAACCTTGACATTCTTCAGATCAGCTTGGCCTGGAGTCAGGGAAAGAGTGGCGGAGAACCGGTCCGGCCAGCAATAAAAAACCATCTTGGCAGTCACATCCGCGAGAAGTGTTCCATCCTTTTTCCGGAGAACTACATCAAAGAGCTCAAAATGTTGGACAAAACGGCCGGTGCGTTTGATGAGGAGACGGTCCATGGCCGGGACAGCCGAAACTGCCTCGTAAGTTTCGCCTTGAATGGAGACAGAAAAGGCCAAGCTCGTCTCCGGTAGACCGAGAAGGACATCCTTCCCTTGCCCCACAGCTTCCTCCCCGCTCACCTTTTGGAGTAACGGTCCAAGACGAGTGATCCGTGCTTGTGAGGCATTCACCCAGAGGCCATATTCATTGGTCTGAACCGCGAAGATGCGTTCTCCCAGGGGATTCGTCCCGCGCCAGCCATAGGGGTAAAAGCCGAAGGTATAGTCCCGGTTGTGGGCCAACACCCCATCCGGAACCTCAATCCTGGTACCAGCGGACTGCGCGGAATCCACGGTCATCCCAACAGCCAGGACCAGAAAGATTCCAAATTCCGCGAGAAAGGATATCGGAGTAAAATGATATTGCCTGAGCATAATAAAGGTCCTCCATCAGATCGAAAGCAACCTTTCATTAAGGTGCATCGGTGTGCATATATACACTCTAGACTGAAAGGGGTAAATCTGGCCAGAGGGGAGAAGTGTTGTCATGGAGCATTCCCCTCCCAATAATCCCCCCCCATGTCTTCGCTTCCATTGTGGTGCGACATTCCGCTCTTTCCACTAGTGTTGGCCTGCCTCTTCGGTTTTGGTTTCGAGGCATTGCGTTGGTTGGACAAACTCCACCTCACCCCCCTGCCCTCCTGTCCCCATCGCACATACCTGTGCGATACAAAAGGGAGAGGGGGAGAAAAATCCGCTCTCAATCCCGGTGGGGCAAGCGACACCCCCAATCCCGGTGGGGCAAGCCCCACCCCCAATCCCGGTGGGGCAAGCCCCACCCTACTGGCGGGGTATGGAGTGGGGTTCGGGGTGGTGGCGATGGGGGTGCTCCTGTTAGGGGCTTTGCATCTCCTTTATCTGCCGGTGATGTGGATGGTCCTGATCGCCGGTCTCCTACTCTTGTGGCGGAACCGGCGGGCTGTGGCGTGGTCCCAGCTGCCTGGAGTCATCAAGCCAACGAACTCCTGCGAATGGCTGATCGCATTCTTCCTGCTCTGTATTCTTTCCTTCCATTTGCTTGGTTGTTTCCTCCCCACCTTTGGACAAGATGAGCTCACTTATCACCTTACCATGCCGCGTCAGTATCTGGCCGCACATTACATCCATGCTACCCCCAATCTGCTGCATGGCAATTTCCCTTACAACGCCGAGATGATCTACATGCTGTGCCTCGGCCTGGGAAGCGAGATGCTCTGTAAAATGGTGCAGTGGAGCATGTTGGTGGTATTGCTTTTGGCGCTTTTGGCCTGGTCACGCCATTTGGACCGGGAGGCGGGCTACCTCAGCCTGCTGCTTTACTTGGTGGCGGTGGGCGGTGTGTATGTGCGTTCGCCCATGGAAGCTGGGACGGATGTGCCGGTTGCTTTGTTTCTTGCACTGGGGTTCTTTTTCCTTGCGCGAGCCACTCTGGAAAATTGGATGCCCAGCGTATTGCTGGCGGGTGTGTTCAATGGCCTGGCTTGGGGAAGCAAGCTGGTGGCTCCCGCCTTTGTGACTCCCTTGCTGTTGGTTTACCTGATTTGGAAAGGTCTGTTTTTCCGAAGGCAGGCATCTCAAGGAGCACAGGGATTGATCCTGAAACCACTTATCTTATTTGGTTTACTGACCTGCCTCCTGTTCGCGCCCTGGATGGCCAAGAATGCCCTCTGCACAGGGAATCCGCTTTATCCAATGATTGGTAAGATATTCCCCAGTCCACCGCCCTATGATGCCATTGCGCAACGGCTTTTCGATTACGAACACAAGGCGAATTTTTATTACGACGAACCTGGGAGCGACCTCGCCAGCACCCATCCAAATAAAAAAGCGGGATCCCAGTCTAGTTTCACACCCTCCAGGGTCTTCCTGGGCTACCGTGAAAAGATCAAGTGGTCCATTTTCGAGGGGGATTATCTGTTGCTCCTCTTTCTGGCCACCTCGATTGCTGGGCTTTTCTTTTCCCATCCGGAATGGCGGGGTCATGCCTGGGCGGGATTGGCCGCGAATGTCATTTTCTTCTTCATATACGGTGCCCATATCAACCGCTTTTTCTCGGTCA
>CAZORO010000525.1:0-4078 GCA_964581845.1 uncultured bacterium | reverse complement strand
CCATCGCCAACGCGGCCAAGATCATCGCCACACGTGAGGAAACCACCGAGGAATTGCGGAACCGTGGATGGCGGGTCTATCCCTCTCAAGCCAACTTTATTTTCACCGAACCGCCCATGCAAAACGCCGGTGCGCTCTACCGTGCCCTGTCGGCCAAAGGGGTGTTTGTGCGTTATTTCAACAGCGCCCCGCTGGATAGAGGACTGCGGATTTCCATCGGCTCACCTGAGCAGATGGCGAGACTGATGGAGGAGATTGACCGGTTGATGTAGAAAGTTGTAAGAGATAAAAAGTTTTCCTCATGCTGCCCGGCAAATTTTTGTGGAAACCACTCCTGCAGAAGGCCGTTACTGGCCGGGCAGGCCCCATGGAGATGAGACCCGATCTCCCACTTATCCCTACAATTCTTGTTAACCCCGGACTCTATCTCCATGTTCCTTTCTGCAGGAATCTGTGTCCATATTGCCCTTACAACCGTGTGATGTACTCGGATGAGCTGTTCGCCCAATATGAGCGGGCGGTCATCGAGGAGATCAATCTCAACGCTACGAGTCTTGATGGCCATATTTTCATTTCCCTCTACATCGGGGGCGGAACTCCCACGGTAAACCTGGAAGGACTCCTACGGATCCTGAACTATCTCCGTGAAACCTTCACCCTGGACTGTGATATCTGCATCGAATTGCACCCAGGCAGCATGGAAGACAAATATCTTGAGGCTCTTCAGAAAGCGGGGATCACACTTCTTTCGATTGGCGTGGAATCCACCACCGATGAAATCCTTGCGAGGATCGGACGAAACCATGATGGTAAGACTGCCATCGATGCCATCAAACGCGCGAAACGATTTGGGTTCAGTTCCATCAATGTAGACCTGATGTTCGCGCTTCCCGGTCAGACCGAGAGTGACTGGCGGCAAGATGTCCAGACTGTGGTTGATCTGGGGATCGATCAGTTGAGCACTTACCCGCTTTTCTCGTTTCCCTATTCCGATCTTGGAACTCAAACTGGTATTCATAGGGTCACACGTCCCAGCCATCACAGAGTCCGTGGGATGCTCGATGACACCCAAGTGTATTGCGCCTCTCAAGGTTTCAAGCGTTGTGCGGTGTGGAGCTGGTTACGCCCCGGAAAAAGAAAATTCAGTTCCATCACACGCCACCATTACATCGGATTTGGTCCCAGCGCGGCCTCCATGACAGGAACTCATTTCTATGTCAACACCTTTGACACCAGCGCCTATGCCGCCAGCCTTCCAAGACGGAGACCCATTGCCCTTTCCATGCCTGTGGACCGAGATCTTGAAATGGCGTATTGGCTATACTGGAGAATTTATGAGTTAAAGGTGCTGAACGCTGATTTCCAGGATCTTTTTAATAGCGGAATCACACTCGATGAGCAGTTCGGAAGAATCCTGAGTCCGTTTATTGCGTTGGGAATGATTCAAAGGATTCCGGGGGGCTACGCGATCACCGAGTCTGGTGCTTACTGGATTCATCGGCTTCAAAATGAGTACAGCCTGAACTACATCAACCGTCTGTGGGGGACCTGCCGTAAGGAAGCTTGGCCGGAATGCGTCCGCCTTTGAGTCTGAGACGTTACCTGACTTATCTTGCCTTTGGGTTCCGTGCCGTGGTGCTCAAGGATAAGAGGCCGTATCTCTTGATCCTCATGATTAACGATCAATGCAACCTGAATTGCTTCTATTGCGAGGGTAAAAACACCGGTCTGCTGGAGCTTGACTACCCACAAGCGGTCCGGTTGCTTAAAGAGGGATATTGCAGGGGGCATCGTGTGCTTGTTCTAACGGGAGGGGAGCCATTTCTTTGGAATCGTGAGGGCAGAACTCTCGCGGACCTGATCAAGGAGGCAAGGCATTTAGGATTCCTGGACATCACCATCTTCACTAATGGAACACACCCGCTGCAAATTCATGGTTGCACATACATTGTCACCATCGATGGAACCCGTGAGATCCATAACCAGATCCGGCAAGGAACCTACGATCTCATATTGAAGAATGTTGAGAAGGCATGTGGAAGGGTGGTGGCCTCCATCACCTTGAGCAAGGCCAATGCACTTCATCTTGAGGAGATGGTCCGGGAGATCACATCAACTGGAAAATTCCGTGCGATCACATTCAACCTTCTCACTCACTGGCCGGAGATGGTGGTTAGGCATGGTTTGCTTGGGGATGAGCGTAAGGAGGTCCTTGACCGTTTATGGCGGCTTAAGAAACAAGGCTACCCATTGATTTTCTCACGCGCTGCATACAACGGGTTACGTGAAAACAACTGGAAACGTCCCATCCCTCAAATTGAGTTGGCTACACGTGACCAGGTGTTCACCTGCTGCCGGGATATCCTCCATCCCGATGTCTGCGAAATATGTGGATACTCCAGTTGTGTCGAGATATCTCAGGCTTTGAATGGAAGGCTCACAGCCATTTGGGAGTTGGCAAAGGTTGCGTTGAACTAATGCATTAACCATAACGGAAAGGATTCAATATGCTCCCATGGAATCTGAAATATACGCTACTTTTCCTCGTGTTGTTGATTCCAATTATTGAGATGACAACTCAGAATACCTTAGCGGCGGAAGGATCACCCTTGGAAATGGATTGGCTTAAACCTGATGATAGCCGTCTGGTGATATGTGGGCTGCCATTTCTGAAAGAGAATGGCGACAACTGGTGGCGTCTGCCAGCACGGGCCAAGGAGACGGTTCTAGACTATGTTTTTGAGACCGCCAAGGCATGTTCGGGGGCACGTATCCGTCTGCGCTGCAACACTTCCCGCATAGCGCTCTGCTACACCCAAGTGTCTCCTCTCCAGGCATCCCCCAACATGAGTCTCCATGGTCACGCGGGGATCGACCTCTATGCGGATGGAAAGTATGTGAGCACGCATATCCCCTCTGGGACTGGGGCAACCGAGATGGTGCTGTGCGAGGGACTCGAACCACGCACAAGAGACCTCTGCATCTATCTCCCCCTCTTCTCGGAGGTCAAGGTGGAGGCCGTTGGGGTCATGCCTGGTTCGGTCTTTGAGGTGCCCACCCCCTTCGCCATCTCCAAGCCAGTTGTCTTTTATGGAACCTCGATCACCCATGGTGGCTGCGCGGACCGTCCAGGACTGAGCTACCAAGCCATGTTAAGCCGGCTTTTCAATGTGGATTTTGTAAACCTGGGACTGAATGGCTGCGGACGTGGCGAAGCAGCCGTGATGGAACTGCTCGCGGAAATCGATGCTGCTTGCTTTGTTCTGGATTACTCGCAGAACCAGAAGTCGGTCGAGGACCTTGAGAGAGCCTATGGTCCCTCCATCGATATCCTCAGAATCTATCATCCCGGAACTCCAATTCTTTGTGTAACGCCAATATATTGGACTCCTGAGCTGCCCGGATCAGAGAGAGGCAGCCAGCATGAGAAAATGCGCGAGGTGATCCGCCATGCTGTTTCTGAAAGATGCAGCCGTGGAGATCATCACCTGCATCTACTGGAGGGATACCAGCTCCTTGGCCCAGACAAGGGAGATGGGTTGGTGGATGGTCTTCACCCGAACTCGCTGGGTTATCATTGGATGGCTGAAGGGTTGGTGTCAGTTTTCGAGGGTATCCTGGGGGTGAAGAAAATTCAGTGAGCGGGAAATGGACGCTTTTATTAGGAATGGCCCTTCTCGCTCTGACCATGGCCATTCTCCTCAGCCGTTCTTCCCTACCCGTCCTTGGACAGATTAGGAAGACAGTGGAGGACCGGGTTGAGGAGTATGGCGAGATAGTCCACTCACGCTTACAGCCTAATTTTGAGCGGATCGGAGTGAACTACCCCCCAGACCGGATCATCCTGATCGGGCTCAAATATGAACAAGTTTTGGATGTCTGGGTTGCGGGAGAAACAGGCCAGCCACGCTTTTTGAAGACCTATCCCATCCTAGCGGCGAGTGGAAACTTGGGGCCCAAGCTGCGTCAAGGTGATCAACAAGTCCCAGAGGGGATCTACCGGGTCGATTCGCTCAATCCGAATAGCCGTTTTCACCTCTCCCTCCGATTGAACTACCCCAATGAATTCGACCGAGCC
>CAZORO010000524.1:0-4087 GCA_964581845.1 uncultured bacterium | reverse complement strand
GAGGGGGTCAATGACGACAATATCCTGGAAATGATGGAATTCCTCCACAGTTTCCGCGAGCAGGTTTCGGTATGGGCCTTTGTGCCACTGACACCCTGTTGGGAGCCGGGCACGGTCAATCTGGAGGCCACCACCACCGAATGTGTCGAGAGGATGTTCGAGAAAGTCATCCCCGGAATCGAATGGGTTCCCACCGGCATGTTGAAGTTCAAGGTCCTATCGAGGTTCTTTGGGAGGCAGACCATGGGGGGTTCGCATCCCAACTGCGAGAGTGCCACGCTGCTTGTGTCGGATGGGCAACGTTACAAACCGATTTCCGATTATCTCAAAGTAAAGTTGTCGGTTCTGCTTCAGGATCTCAAGAGGTTGGACAAAGCGCTGATCGAGGAATCAGCCACCCTTCCCGTGAAGGGATTCCGCCGCCGTCTCTTCGATGTCAAAACCTTCTTGAAGACAATCAGGATTCTCGGTAAGTCGGTTGATCTTGGCCACATGCTCGGACGTCCAGTGGTGGTGAATGCTTTCTTGGCTGTTTGGGACTTGATCCGAGGCAAGAAGATTGACCGGATTCTGAATGAACGCACCTCCTTCAAGACCGTGCTGACTCTGATCACCATTCCCTATGAAGATATGGGCGGACTGGAAGATGCCCGCCTTAAGGACTGTCCCGCCGTGTTTGCTTATGAGGATATCAACACCGGCAAGATCAAGACCACTGCTTTTTGCTCCTGGCAGATGATTAAGGATGATGTCTGCCGCAAGATTCAGGATCATTACAGCCGGAAGGAAGCCGCGATAGCACGCTGAATTTGCAGATAATCAGATTCATTGTCGAAATGGAGAGTTACAGCTGCTCCAGGACTTGGACTTCTGGAGGGGGGGCTTATTTGTGGGCCTGGTACTTCCACATGGCTATACTTCGCCGTAATCCCCGGCGGACTTCAACTCCGTAAAAAGAGTTCCGCCCACGAGTGCAACTCATGGGTGAGTTGAACAGAGTCGTTCATTTCGGATGAGGTGTGGAGGCTCCCATGAAGAAAACAGGTTGGCTTCTTCTCACTCTTTTTCCTTTTCTAGCGGCGGTTTCCGTATGCGCTCAAGATAGCAAAACCGATCTCACTTTTTCACGTACTGGCAACTTGTTCTATTATGCGGTCAACTGGACGCCAGGATCTTCGACAGAGACCTACCAAGCACACGATCTTCTCCGGTTTCTTCAAGGGTCCTCATTACAACCCATCGTATCGGAAAACGCGGTGGTGGTAGGTACTAATATTCCTCTTGTAGAATCTTCGAGCAGGGAATTGGTTTTCGGGCTTCCCTCCGGAGCCACTCCGGGATTCACTGTTGGTGATGTCATTGTGGGTGATCCGGAGAATCCCTTCTTCGCGCGAGTTTTGGATGTTACCACGGAAACAGGTTCCGTAAGGGTTCAAACTGGAACAGCCACTCTCGCCGAAATTGTCGAGCAAGGTTATCTCCGGACTGCGTTGGTTTTTGTTCCCGGCGCCACCAAGGGACTTTCCTTGCCACTGGTGAAAGGAATCACCGGCACGGTCGAAGTTCCTTCGCTGGTTTGGAACGCCACACAAACCTTTGAGGAAAGCGGCGTTACAGCCACCCTCGTCGGTGAAGCCTCAATTCAAGCTCGTATCGAGTTGGAGGCCGAACTCAGGCAAGGCATCAAGTTCTTCCGGGCCGAAGCAATAGGCAAGTTGGGAATCAACCTATCAATCGATATCGACAGCAAAAATGAGTATGATAAGGGTCCACTTGAAGGGGAGGTAGCACGGTGGAACCAAGTGTTCCTGCAAAAGTTTGGTGAAGTTCCCATATGGGAACAAGTCACCATCCGCTTGGTGGCGGGGATTGATTTGGATACGGAGGCCAGCACATATATTGAGAAAAGCGCATGGGCCCACACTCAATTCAACCTGGGTGGAAAATACGACCGTGACCTCTCCGTGGGCAATCGTTGGAAACCAATTAACTCAACCTGCCATGACTCCGGCTTTTCCCAGCCCATCTATTCAGTTGATGGAAACCTCCTGGGGCGTGCCTATGTCCGGCCTGAGATTCAGATCAAGTTTTACAGTTTCACCGGTCTTTACTTTGATATCCGCCCCTATGTCGAATTCCAGGGGAATGCCACGCTAGTACCACAACCGAATTGTGAATGGTGGTTGCGGACTGGGGTTGATGCCGAGCTTATATTTGAAATCAACATCCTCGATGGAGATCTAGCGCGGTGGACTAAATCCCTTGGTCTCTGGTCAAAATTACTTACTAATGGGGCTTGTTCTCCCCCCTCCCACTCCGAGATGGTCTATGTTCCCGCCGGAACTTTTACTATGGGGCGGCGTGATGATGGTGATGATGGTGATGATGAGGCTCATGGAGGAGGCGAGCTTCCACGTCATCAGGTGAATTTCCCCGCCTACGAGATCGGAAAGTTTGAGGTCACCAATGCCGAGTATGCCAAGGTGTTGAACTGGGCCAATGATAAAGGGTACCTACGAAATTCGAACAATGAGCCTTACACCAAAGGGGATGTCTATGCCAATGGTAAGAAAATCATCGTCATCAGCGACAATAATTGCCAAATCCATTATGGCCAGGGGATGTTCTTCCCCAAAAACCAGGAGGGCTATTCGATGGAAAATCATCCAGTGGTGGATGTAACGTGGTTCGGCGCGGTGGCTTTTTGCAATTGGCTTTCGGTAAAGGAGCGTCGGCCGTCTTGCTACAACCTGAGTACCTGGGAGCTGACCAATCCATCCGCGGGTGGTTACCGGCTGCCTTCGGAAGCGGAATGGGAAAATGCCGCAGCGTGGGATGGAGCCAAACATTGGATCTATGGATTCCAAAGTGATACGTTGACTGGAAAAGACCGGTGTAACTACAAGGATGGTTCATCCTCTGTGAATCCACTCGGTCTTTCATCTCTTTGTCCTTACACATCACCGGTTGGGTGGTTCAACGGAACGAACATAAGCCCCAATGGAAATGTTCAGACAATCGATAGCCAGAGCCCGGTGGGGTGTTATGACATGAGCGGAAACGTTTGGGAGTGGTGCGAAGACTGGTGGCATTCGACTTACACAGGAGCGCCTACGGACGGGAGTGCTTGGCTTGACCAGGAAAGTGACAAAAGATTCCGCTTACTTCGTGGTGGAGGTTTCAACTTCAACGCCCTGGAATGCCGTACCGCGAGACGGAACATTATGTATCCGGATGATGGGCACGCAAACATTGGTTTTCGTCTCGTTAAGACTCCGTAATGGTTCACCTTTTCTCCTTGTTGAATCGTGGAAGTAACAGAATGTGGACGTAATGGAAGGGGGACGCAATGGAATGCGTCCCTCCATCAAACCGAAGGAATGGAGGGACCCGCTCGGTCGGGTCCGGTGGCGAGTGAACGCAATGGAAAGGGGACGTAATGGAAGGGGACGCAATGGAATGCGTCCCTCCATGGGGCGCTACAGCCTCACTTCCTTCCCCGTGGCCGCGCTCTTGTAAAGCGCATCCAATATGGTGATGACATCCAGCGAGTGCTCCGCGGGGACCGGTGAGGGCTTGCCATTCGCGACCGCGTCAGCGAAGGCGATGCACTCCTTGGCATGAGCCTCGCCCCCCTCGGCGTTCTGCAAATGAATATCGAAATGCTGCTTGGTGGCGTTGTCGGTCTTGAGGATTACATTCTGCGGCCAATGCGCACCGCCTTTATCCCCATACAGCCACATCTGCATATCCTCCCCATGGGTCTTGGGATGGTTGAGCAGCCAGGAGACCTCCAGCACCAGCGCTGAGCCATTAGCGAAACGTACAAACGCCGCCGCGAACTCCTCCACATCCCAGGACTTTGGGATCGGGCCGCCCCAGTTGCTGAAAGCACCGGGCAGCTTGCGGAGTTTGTCCTGGGTGATACCAGTCACAGACACCGGCTTGGGATGGCCCATCATCCACAGGGTCAGGTCAAGGATGTGCACCCCGATGTCGATGCAGGGGCCGCCGCCGCTGTGCTTCTTCTCGACAAACCCGGCACAGGTCGGCGATCCGGAACGGCGTAGCATCCAGGAACGGGCAT
>CAZORO010000523.1:0-4092 GCA_964581845.1 uncultured bacterium | reverse complement strand
CCTATGTGCTGCAAGAATCCTGGTGCCCGGCCTGGACGCACTGGCTGGCCCGATCCCGCGCACTGCTGGCAGACGGTCAATCTGCTGGAGGTCACCACTCCTCACAAGTACATCTCCTCGGTCAATCGCCAGGATGTGTTCTCCACCGATGTTGGAGAGAACGCGGGTTATTGGGCTAACAGCGGTTATTACACTTACCAACCCTATCACCTGGGCGGTTGGTTTATGAACGGGAAGCCTGATTACCTCGCACGGGATGCCTATTGCCTTCTAGCCTGGGGGCCATCCCAGCGGCACCCGGATCTCCCAGTACACTTTCCGGATTGGGGTCCAGGCACACGTGGCGGCCATGGCTGGGGAGATGTCGTTTATAGTGCAACGAATGGTACAACGAGTCTGGGAATTCTTTACCGTTGCGGTGGGACTTTACAGGGCTGGTTCAGTGGCAATGGAAAATTCGCTATGTCACCACGCATTGGGGGTTAAATGATTACAAGCATCCATATAATGAAAGTCATGATTCAACAAAAATGAGCGAGAGGGGAAGAGAGTAAAAGTAAAATTCATGGAACGGCCTCCTCTCGCTGGTTGTATGGAGAGAAAGAAAACAGTGGAGGTTGTAAAATGTGTCAGTTGGTGTTTTCAGAAAAAAGAGGTTTTACACTCATCGAGCTCTTGATTGTTATCGCCATCATTCTCATCCTGATCGCCATAGCGCTGCCCAATTTCCTGGAGGCGCAGATACGAGCGAAAGTCAGCCGTACCAATTCAGACCTGAGAGCATATGAAATCGCTCTCGAGTCATACAATGTGGACTGGAAACATTATCCCTGGCCAATGTGCTGCAAGAATCCCAATGCCCGGCCCGGCCGCACCGGCTGGCCGGATCCTCAGCACTGCTGGCAGACAGTGAACCTGCTCGAACTAACCCACCCTCATAAGTACATCGCGTCAGTTAATCGCCAGGATGTTTTTTCAACTGATGTGGGTGAGAGCCAGGGCCTATGGCTGAATAGCGGCTACTACACCTATCAACCCTATATGCTGGGGGGATGGTTCCTGAGTGATGTGAATAGCGCACAAAACAAGCGGCTTGCCCGTGAGGCCTGGTGCCTCCTTGCTTGGGGACCCTCTCAACACCATCCGACCACAGCCAGTGGGCAAGTGATTCCGGTCCACTTCCCCGACTGGGGACCGGGCACGCGTAATGGCCTGGGATGGGGCGATGTGGTCTACAGCCCAACCAATGGCACAATTAGCAATGGGATCATTTACCGTTGCGGGGGAACGCTACAAGGCTGGTACTCGGGTAACGGCAAGTACGCGATGTCTCCGCGTATTGGATAATCCTTCCGGCACTGCTTTTGGCCTCCTATCACAATCCCAGACTGGAGAGGAAGATTTCCTATGTTCCCTCAGATGTGGATCTTCCTCTCCTTGCAAAGAAAATCTCCCGAGTAAGTGAGTCCAAGTTCATGCCCATCCCCACGTATTTTTTTCACATTGTTCTTGCGCTTCTCATTTTGTCTGTTGCTGGAATGAGTTTGAACGCTGGTCCAAACGATATCGTCTTGAATGAGATTCTTTATAACGCCTCTGGCGATAACCTGGGCGGCGAGTTTATTGAACTGTACAATCTTGGATCCGGCGCTATCGATCTCAGTGGCTGGGAGTTGGATGATGCTGTCCGGTATACATTTCCTCCGGGTACCACCCTGTATCCTGGGGCTTATCTCGTCATCGCAAGAAACCAGGATGAGGCGTCTTCCTTCTATGGTATTCCGGTTGTTGGACAATATGATGGGAAACTCGACAACGCAGGTGAGACCATTCTCCTCAGAAACAAAAGTGGAGTTATTATCGACGCAGTCTCCTATGATGATTCTGCTCCCTGGCCAACCGAGGCGGATGGTGGCGGACCATCACTAGAACTCTTCGATCCATTCAGTGACAACAGCCTTCCGGGGAATTGGGGGATTGGACAGGATTATACCCCAGGCATGCCGAATAACCCCGCTTTTCCTGGCGCGGGCGGCATTGTCATCAATGAGATCATGTATAAACCTCAACGCGAGGAATCCCGTCTACGTTACGACAGAGTCAACAACCAACCCTATACCGAGGATGGGGATGACGAGTGGGGAGAGTATATCGAGCTCTTCAACCGGAGTGATGCGGCTATCGATCTCTCAGGATGGAGCTTCACCGAGGGCATCTTTTTTACTTTTCCAAATGGAACTCTTCTACCGCCATCAGAATTCCTTATTGTGGCCGCTTCTCCCGAGTTGATCTCCCAACACTACGCTCCTCAAAACCTCGTGGGCCCTTGGGATGGAAAACTCGATAATGGCGGCGAGCGTGTCACTCTCAGATCCGCTTCTCCACAATCCTCGATTATAGATACAGTCCGCTACGATGACGAGTATCCCTGGCCCATTGCTCCCGATGAGTATGGGCATTCCCTGGAATGTATTGATCCCAACAGAGATAACGGGACCCCCGCGAATTGGAGGTCAAGCCAAACTCCACTTTCCACTCAAAGCTCCCTTTTCGACTGGCAGTTTGTTTCAACCACCGGAGCGGCCACATCCAATTTTCTCTACATCTTTCTTAATGGCCCGGGTGAATGGCTTGTTGATGATGTGAGGATTACAGCGTCTGGAAGTACAACGAACCTCCTTCCCAACGGATCATTTGAGACGGATGACTCGGGATGGAGTAAAACCGGAAATCACTCAGGAACCCACCGGTCAGTCCAGGATGGCCACGATGGCGTTGCCTGCGAGCATATTGCCGCTACGGCCGCTGGAGATGGACAGAGCAACAGCCTCAACTATCCAAGCATTCCAGGCGTGAGTGTGGGATTGAACTACACGATATCAATGTGGGTCAAGTATCTATCGGGATTCAACTCCCTGACCTTCCGTCTGTCTGGAGGCGGTCTGAAAACCATCGTCAATGCTCAAATCAACGAGGGTGGTAATCCCACAGGTAACGGGACACCAGGAGAAACCAATTCTATAGCGGCAGATGGAGTCCCCCCCCTCATTTCCGATATTATTTTTTCCCCATCCCAGCCCAAATCTACCGAATCGGTGACCGTAACCGCCATGATTACCGATGCGAGTCCCATCACAGAAGTTGCACTTGAAACATTCCTGGGTGTCTCATCTTCATCAACACTCTATACCATGTATGACGACGGGGTTCATAGAGATGGTCATGCGGGTGATAGTCTATATGGTGTTCAGATTCCGCCGCATCCTTCGCAGACTCTTGTTCATTTCCGGATCATCGCGGAGGATATGGAGAGGTGTGTCACTACATTTCCCTATGAGGGGGACCCTTCGCCGACCCTTGCCTACTATCATTTCAATGATGAGATCACCACTGGTCTCACTCAATATCATCTGTGGATTCCTCAATCGAGTATCAACGCGCTCGAGGCAAATATCTGGACCGAGGTATACCAGGATTGTAGTCTTGTGATCGACCACGTGGCCTATCCTCATATTGGTGTTCACTACCGTGGCCGTGCTAGCCGTAGCGACCCCAAACGTCAATATCAATTCCGCTTTAACCGCAACCAACTGTACGATGGTAATCGTACTCTGGACACCATGCTGGCACGTCCCGATGTTCAAAAGATTGCTTTTGATATTATTGATCTTGCCGGCCTTCAGAATCTTGAATCGGACCTTATCCGGATGCATATCAATGGCCCCTTTCATGGTGTCTACGTGGCTTTCGAATCACCGAATAGTGCCTGGCTTGACAAACATGGTCTGGATCCGGCCGGAAACATTTTTAAGGCTCGTGTCTGTGAGACACCCAGTCAACAATATAATTCCGACCTTTTCACCAATAACTATTCCAGTGATCTTGAATATTGGGGAGTATGGGGAAAATCCACCAATCCACTTGAGAAACCAATCCTTATACGTGATTTGATTTCAAACTTGAATAACCTTCCAGACTCGGAACTGCTGCCATGGCTCGATGCTCATGTGGACCTAGATGAATGGTTCACATTCTGGGGACTACGCATCGCAATGAATGTAGATGATTTTCTATGCCATAATTACTACCTCT
>CAZORO010000522.1:0-4100 GCA_964581845.1 uncultured bacterium | reverse complement strand
TATACGATGATTCCAGTCCATCAACACCCAGGATGGAAAGACCGGATCAGGAAACTCCGGATCAGCTTTGACTCGAAAAAGCCAGCGGCCACTGTGGACATCGATTCCTTCTTCACCCAATTCGATACACGTCACTCCATCAACAATTCCTCTTTCATCCTGGGTTCTGACTACTACTTCCGTTGGACTGGTGATGTGAATTTCCTGCGCAATAACATCGAGCGGATGCGGACCGCGTTGCTGTACATTCTGTCGGCCCTGCATCTCGCGGAGAAGCATGTCGTGCTAACTGATTTCGTGGGCCATGATGGACGCGCGGGCTACACAGTCAAAGCCGATGGGAGCAAGGAGTTTCATTTCGGGCATAGTATCGGCTCGAATTACTGGGATATTCTTCCCATTGGACATCTGGATGCCTATGCCACCAACCAGTGTTACTCCGCCTTGCTGCGTTTCGCGGCCTTGGAGGAGAGTATCGTTCTTCATCCCGAGTGGAACATTTCCATCAGTGGTCAGAAAATGGACCCAGCCTATCTGCGTGAACTGGCCGGGAGGGTCCGTGAGGAGTACCAGAAGATTTTCTGGAATGATCAGACTGGAAGATTCGTGGCCTGTGTCGATGCTGATGGGAAAGGACATGACTATGGTTTCACTTTCATCAACCTCGAGGCCATCTACTATGGACTGCCCTCTCCACAACAGGCTCAGTCCATTTTCGATTGGCTGGATGGCAAGCGGGTGGTGGAGGGAGACACCTCCACGGGAGGGGACATTTATCATTGGAGGTTTGCTCCCCGAGCCACCACAAAACGGAATCTGGAATGGTATTTCTGGGCCTGGAGCGGTCCTGAGACCATCGCTTTCGGTGATCAGATCCAGGATGGCGGCGCGGTTCTGGGCTTTTCCTATTTCGATATCATGTCACGTTTGGCGGTGCACGGCCCCGATGATGCCTGGAACCGTCTGATGGCCATCGCGGACTGGTTCGGCGAGGTCCAGGCGGAGGGGGGCTACCGTAAGTATTATGCGCAACCGGGACGGGGTAGTCTGCAAGGTGGAGGAACACCGGGAGGACTTGGTCTGGATGCTGAGTTCTTCGAGAGTGTCATGGTGCCTCAAGCGATATTGTATGGTTTCCTTGGATTTGAGCCGGCCACGGATGGCTTCTTCATCAATCCCAGTCTGCCCGCCAAGCTCCCATCCCTGGGTGTGCAAGGGATCGCCTGGCGGGAGCTGGTCCTCAATGTGGAGGCCAAGCCGGCTTCGATTACGGTTCAGTATCGTGGAAAGTCGTTGGAGCCGGTCAGTATTTCCTTGCCGGATGGAAAATGGACCGCGGTTCATAAGAATCCATCCGGAGAGGTTGTCCCAGGTGGTACTACCAATGAAAAAGGAAATGTCTGGGTGGTGAATCTGGCGGAAGAGGGTAATTTGGAGTTTACTCGCTAGAGGGAGCTTGGTGTTACCTCCCCTGAAAAGAGTCCGTTTATCAGAGTAGAGAGGCTCCTGACCAATTCATTTTTTGGAGGGTGTGTATCCAATGCAGCCGTCGAAGATTATAAGTATGATCATCCCAGTCTTTCTGGCGTTTTTCACAGCCGGGTGTGGTGTTGATGAGCCAGCTCCTGAAGCACCACAGCCTGCTGACAAAGGTGTCCCCGTAGCGAAAGCCACCAAACCCGCTCCCACGGAACCTGCTCAACCCTTGGAAGCGGATGTCGATTTTGCTTCTTTGGCCAAGTTTCCCGGTTTAGAGTTCGAGGCGCTCGGGACCATCCCAGAGGAAGGAGATCCTCGCGTGGTTCTGATGGATGGTGCTCCAGTCATGAATCCATCGGGACAAGCCACCGGCCCCTTTTGGGTAGCGAAGCCTCCCGCCCAGTTCATTGTCAATATGCCCACCGGAAAAGGACGTATTGGTATCGACAAAGTAACCGTTGAGGATGCTGGCGGAGACAAAGCATTCCCCCTCTGCAGTGTTTCAGTGAGGACAGCCGATAAACCCGACTGGCATCCCCCCCAAGGCCTGACCAACCGCAAGGAACTAGTCAAAACCCCGGAAGGTGAATGGGTCCGTACCATCATCCAGTTCGATGAGGTGCCAGCAACCGGGATCCGGGTTTCTTTCCCAGCTGGCAATCCCAAGCAGCCGGACCATGTTTATGTCCGGGATATCGATGTCATTGGGGATATTGGGGGATGAAGTAAAAAAAAGTGTCCACTCCCTGGAACAGGTAATGAATCTTTTTCCAGGGAAGTAATAACCCAAGGAGTGGCGAATTTTCTCGCCTAGAATGTTTCCACATGCGAATGAATTCGCCACTCCGGTCTTCCAATACGAGCTTTCATCCGGCCCTTGAGAACGAGGGGGTACGAGCGGTGGCCTCTCTCGGTTAATATCCCATTCAATGTCCAGTGAATTAATCCATACACTCCGTGAAACCATGATCGAAGTGGGTAAACGGATCTATCAAAAGGGCTGGGTGGCCTGGAATGATGGGAACCTCTCGATCCGGGTCAGCCCAGACCGCTATCTCATCACCCCCTCAGGAGTGAGTAAAGGAGCCCTGAATCACGAGAATATCCTTCTGGTTGATGATTGTGATCATACGCTTGAGGGGAACGGGAAGGTTTCCACCGAATTGAAGATGCACCAGAAGGTTTATCAACGCCGGCCGGAGATCGGAGCGGTGATTCATACCCATGCCCCATATTCAACCGCCTTTGCGGTGGCGGGACAGCCACTCGACCTGCCTGTGCTTCCGGAGCTTGTCTTCCACCTCGGGGCTGTTCCCCTTGTTCCTTATTACCTCCCTGGCAGCCAGGCGCTTTGCGATGGCATTGATCCCTATGTGGAGAAGACAAACGCGCTCTTGCTCAAGAACCATGGGCTGGTTACATATGGAACTGACATCTGGGCGGCCTTCTATTGCCACGAAATGGTGGAGCACTCGGCTAGTATCCAAATGCTGGCCAAGATGCTCGGCAAGGTGGAAACTTTCAACTGGGAGCAAGTGGAGGAGCTTAAATCGGCCCGTGAGGCATCCGGTTTGACCTCCCCCTGGTTTCCAGTGAAGATGGGAAATTAGCTTCTTTTTCCGGCGGATGAGTAGTCTGCCGGGATTTTAAAATGAAAATGAAGGAGGTTGTATCCATGCGTAGAGTTGTTTCCTTGATGTTGGCCTTGTGTGTACTCACCGGCATGATTCCCATCTCAGTTGCGGCGGATAACACACCGCCAGAGGGATTCACCGCTCTCTTTAATGGCAAAGACCTGACCGGCTGGAAGGGGTTGGTGGAGAATCCGGAGAAACGGGCCATGATGAAACCGGAGGACCTGGCCGCCGCGCAGAAGGTGGCTGATGAGAAAATGCGGGCTCATTGGAAGGCAATCGATGGGGTTCTGGTCTTCGATGGCAAAGGAGACAGCATTTGCACCGCCAAGGATTACGGTGATTTCGAGATGTATGTCGATTGGAAGATCGAGAAGGGGGGCGACAGCGGGATCTACCTGCGCGGGTCACCGCAGGTCCAGATCTGGGATCCAGCTAATCCTTCGGCGGGAGGTACCGGTTCCGGCGGTCTCTATAACAACAAGCAAAATCCCAGCAAACCCTTAGTCCTCGCCGACAATCCAGTCGGCCAATGGAACACCTTTTACATCAAGATGGTGGGCGACGAGGTAACCGTGAAACTGAATGGCAAGTTGGTGGCCGACAACGTCGTCATGGAAAACTACTGGGATTATAATAAGGCGATCTATCCCACCGGGCAGATCGAACTACAGAACCACGGTAACAACCTGTATTTCAAGAACATCTACATCAAGGAACTGGGGAAGTGATCATCGAAACGGGCCTTGTCTTCGCGGACGAGGCCCGCTTAAAAATGTAGGAGCCATCCAGGTACTCGCGGGATGGTACCCCGATAAGAGGAGGAAAAAAAACGGTGTTTCTCACACTTTTAGGGGTTTCCTTCGTGATCTCTTTTCTGGTATCTGGTATCGTGGCCTTCTTCTTCCATACACCTTTGGACAAGATCCTCAAGACCGAAGTTCCACCAGACGAGATATCGTAAGCCATTGATTCTACAGGTGCTAT
>CAZORO010000521.1:0-4101 GCA_964581845.1 uncultured bacterium | reverse complement strand
AGTTAGGGTTGAGGACCAACCAGCTCTTGCAGCTTCCAATGATCCGGCGCCAGGATTAGGAGCTGCGAAACAAGCTGCGCGGACTTTTCCTTTTCTCCTGCTTTGCCATAAGCCGCGGCCAGGTCGATTTGAAGCAGGATTTCGTGAGGATAGGTCATGGAGGCCTTTTCGAGCAGTTGGACAGCGCTTTGGGGATCTCCTCCATCCATCAGCATTTCAGCGTGAAGATGGGTGAGATAAGGGTGCCCTGCCTTATTGGCCTCAAGGGCCTTCAGCAAGGACTTGCCCGCACGATTACTATCTTTCTCTTTCCGCCAGGCCAAGAATTCCAACACCCCCTTCAAGTCCGCCGGGATCGGTCCTCCTCCCACACTGGTTCTCTCAATGCGATCGATCCGTTTGCGAGCCGCGTCGGCATAAGGCCCCTTGGCGGAGATGAGTAGCTCCATCTGGTACTCAAAAAAAGCTTCAGGAGTCGCCGAACGGGCCTCCTGGTTCAGACCCAGGTTGAAACGAAGGCCGGGAGCGAGCGGGAAACGCTCGATCGCTTTGCCAAGCACACTTCCCGCGGATTCATAATCACCCGCCTTATCCTCGGCCCAGGCATAGAACAGATAGTCATTGGGCCCGGCGAGGGTTTCATCCAAGCCAAAGGCCTCCTCGTAAGCCTTGAGCGCGGCGGCCGGTTCATCCAGCTGATGATAGGCCTCACCCAGCAGGAGGGAGGGCAATGCATTCTTGGGATTGGTAATCTGGGCTTGCTCAAGGTGAGAGATCGCTTCACTCGGTTTGCCACTCTGTATGAGGAAACCACCAAGATTGGTGAGCAACTCAGAACGGGCGAGCCCTTGAGGGTCGGGGAGACGATCTGTTTTTCTCTCCAAGCTCACTTTGAGAGTCTCTATTGCCGGTTCGGTCTTACCCGAGATGCCTTGAACCCAACCATACAGGGAACCGCTCCTGAGTTGGTCTGGAAAGAGACTCCGGCCCTTGTCAGCCAGGTTACGCGCAGTGTCAAGGTCATCCATTTGGACCGCTTGACGCGCCGCAAGATCAATCTGCTCAAAGACCTCCTGTGCGGCTTGTTCGGATGTCACGGACTCTGGTGTCAATGCCAGAAGGCGCTTGATCTGGTCCGTGTATGACTTGGCGGCCGTAATAGTATCATCCGCGGCATGGCTAAAAGGAATGACGCAAGAGAGGAGTCCTCCGGCGATGACATAAACCCATGGTTTCAGTTTCATGGCAGTCTCTCCAAACACCTAAAGCAAGTCGGCAACGATATTCACCCCAGCCCTAAACCCGCTGGACTGTCTCCGGTATTAGATTTTGCTCCTTCATCCTCGCCAATTGAACACACCCCTCACAGATCTTGGGGACACGGCCCTCAAGCCAATCCTGTTGGAATTGGATATGCCGTGGTGATTGAAGAATCTCATCCAATGATTGATGGTAGAGGTTCCCCATGACACCATGATCCTCTGGAGGTGGATCCATGTAAGGTCTGGTTTCCTGCTCCATAAGATAACAACAATTGGAAACATTGCCCCGGTAATCAACGACCACATTGGAGACCGGTTTTACCAGGCACATTCCATCGGCTTGCATCTGGTAGGGGTGAACCAGGAGTTCGATCTCCCCGCCAGCAATCCCCCGGCATTCCGCAAGGACATTTTCCAGGTCTTCGATCAGCTCCGGCTCAGGAGGAGGAACATAACCCGTGTTGAAGAGCGCCTCGGAGAAACCTTCCCGTGTGAGCGCGCACTCAAGGTGCTTGGCCACGAACCGGTTGAATCCAAGCTCCTTCGCAAACTCCAGGGCTTGGGGCAGTTCTTTGTAATTCGAACGCATCAAGATGAAGATCCACACCATGAAGGTCTCAGGGCAGACCTCACGGCGTAACTCCGCGAATTGCCGGAGGGTTTCCAGCAGCTTCGGAAAGGTTCCTTTCCCGCGTACTTGTTCATAAGTCTCCGGTGTGCCCGCGTCAATGGAGACACTGATGCAATCAATCCGTTCCTCCAGGATTCTCCGCGCCAGCTTCCCCTTGAGGAGCAAACCATTGGTAGTGAACACAGGTCTTGCTCCGGCATGGCGGACCGCTTTGATGTAGTCCACAAAGTGGGGGGACATGAGCGGCTCTCCATAGCCGGTCAGATGGACATATGGAAAGCGTCCGAGATAAGGTACCAGCCTTTCGAAGAGCTCGGGTGGCATGACCTCCTGCGGAACCCCCTCAAACTTACGGGGACACATTATGCATCGGAGATTACAGGTGTAGGAAACTTCGATGTGGAGACAATCTGGTTCAACCGGGAATGAAAGGCTCTTGGAGCGAGTGCCATTAGTGGGGCCAAACAGACGCTTGACCGCTTCTTTTATCCTGGAGATCATCAATTCATCTCTTGATGGTGTCGTTTCAAATGGATTGGTTAAAACCGGAAGCAGGTTCCGAGCCCCCCTGGATCCACACGGGGCTCGCCCTCTCCCCAGTTGACCTCGACCGAATCCACCCGGGAGAGCACTGGGCCGAGTTGAACCGCTTTAAGGAGCTGTTTCAATCCTGCGGTGTCTCCGGCCGCCTCTACCTCCACCTCTCCATTGGGAAGGTTCCGTACCCATCCTCGAAGCCCCAGAAGATCGGCCTGCTCCTGGACAAAGAAGCGGAAACCCACACCTTGAACGCGGCCATGGACCACACAGTTCAGTAAAGGCATACCGTCAGTTTGGCACGGCCCCTTTCCACAAACAAGGCGGACTTGGCGTATATTTGACCTCCCCCCCTGCCCCCCTCTCCCGCTGGGCGAGGGGGGTGCTCCCCCTTCTCCCCTATTGGGAGAGGGGGCAGGGGGGGAGGTCAGGTATGTTGCATGATCTAGCCAACAAACCACTAATGCTCCCAGCTTTCCGCGCCACCACAGGCCGGCGTGATAAGTGTCCAGGGACGTTTCGCCCACCGATTCTCAAACTGGTCCGCGAGATGAGCGGCCACCGATTCCGCCATCTCGGGTACGGCCAAAGCCACCGCGCATCCGCCAAAACCAGCGCCTGTCATCCGGCAGCCAAAAACACCTTGAATTCCATTGGCAATCTCATGGATCGAATCGAGTTCAGGGCAAGAAACTTCATAGTCATCGCGTAGGCTGCGGTGGGACTGGTTCAAAAGCTCCCCCACATGGGAGAGATCGCCCCGGTTTAATGCTCGCTCACAATCAATGACACGCGCTTGTTCCGTAATAACATGCCGTGCCCGCTTGTCCTCTGGGGAGGTAAGATCCCACCCCCACTGTTGTAATCCATAAGGTGTATACTCCACCAAGAAGTCCTTATTACGTCCAGAGGCACGGTTGATCTGTTCGAGAGCCTTTCCACACTGGGCACGGCGTTCATTGTAGGCGGAGGTCACCAACTCACGTTGAACCGTGGAGTGGATAATCAGGATGCTGGCCTTCCCTGGATCAATCTTCACGGGAACCGATTCAAGGGTCCCGCAATGAATCCTGAGGGCATATCCCGCCACCGCGTTGGCGGAGATGAACTGGTCCATGATCCCGCACTGAACTCCCACCCAATGGCTGTGTTCAGCGGCTTGAGCCAGGAGAGCGACCTCGGCTCCGGGCATCTCCTGATCCTGAACAGCCAGGAAAAGACGTGCCGCGCAGACCTCATAAGCAGCCGAGGAGGAAAGCCCCGCCGCCGCTGGGACATCCCCATCGATCATGACCCACAAAGGCGGAATACGTAGATCTCTGGAAAGAAACTGATCGAGCACAGCCAGGAAATAGTTGGGCCAACCGAGTGGACTGGGCTTCTCTGGAAGGGTATCCACTGGCCAAGAAAACTCTTGTTGGAAGGTTTCCGAACGGATACGGAAATCTCCATTTGGGGCAAGAGCCGCGGCCATTGCCACATCGCGGTTGATCGCGGCTGGCAACACAAAACCGCCATTATAATCGATGTGTTCCCCAATCAGGTTAACACGTCCCGGCGCCCGTGCTGCCCAATGGGGGGGAAGGCCGAAGAATTGTTGAAATTTGTTGGCTAAATCTCTGATATTAACACTCATGCTTCAGCATACCCTTTGGGGTGGGTTCTTTTCCA
>CAZORO010000520.1:0-4106 GCA_964581845.1 uncultured bacterium | reverse complement strand
GTCTCCTCGCCCCTTCCGGTGAGGGGCACGATGAAGGTGGCTTCATCACCGTCGTTCGTGGTGATGACCAGCCGCGCGGTTCGATTCCCCAGGCGGGATGGACGGAAGGCGATCTGTAGAGTCCGCGAGGCTCCCGGCGCGATCGGGGAGGCCACCAGCGTGGCGGTGGGTGTTAGGATGATGAAGTCCGCGCGTCCCGAACCAGTTAAAGTGATGTTATAGATGTTGAGGGGCTGAGTGCCAATGTTCGAGATCCGGAGAATCCTTGGGGGGGATTGTACTGCGCAGAGATCCCAACCGCCAAAATCGATCCTTCTGGGAATAACTTCCAGCTCGGGCGCATCCCCCTTTCCTGTCCCGCTCAGGATCGCTTCGGCGGTGGTTTGAGTACAGAAGGTGCTATTCGCCACAAGAGTGGCTGAACGAATCCGCAACGAGGAGGGATTGAAGAGGATAGTAAGCTCCCTTTCCTGTCCCGGTGGGAGTGGATTCGTGGTGCCTGTCACCGGAGCGATGATAGTGTACTCCCTGGATGCCTCTCCCAAAATTGTCAAACGGCTGAATTCATAGGGAATATCCCCAACACTCCGTAGGGTCACGGTCCGTGTGGCCGAACGGTCGGTCGGATCGATCTCCACTTCCCCAAAATCGACATAGTGCGGAATGATTTCGAGACGTGAATTGACACCCTTACCCTCCAGAAGAGCCCAGGAGACCGGTTCGTCCGGATCATTTGAGAGAACCTCCAGGAAAGCGGTCCGGGTTCCGGTGGCGGAGGGCAGGAAGGCGATGGAAATTTCTTTCGTGGCTCCAGGAGGCAGAGTGGCCAACAGATCCGTGGTAGGAGCTACAATGCGGAAGTCCGCGGAGGCTGGCCCAATGATGGAAATGCCGCTGAAAGTCAGATCAGCCATTCCACGGTTCCAAATCTTGAGGGTCTTTGTGGCTTCCTCGCAATTATATCCAAGTGAACCAAAGAGGAGCGGTGCACCAGTGATTTCAATTTCCTGGGGAAGACGGATCGCGTAATAGCTCACCTTTGTGGCCGGAACCCTTGCCGTGATGGTATTACGGTGAGTGTTGAGATGTTGGAAGGCCACATCAGTCCATGGACCGCCAAGTGAGGGGGCCCGGTACAAGCGCAATCCCTGCTCAAAAAGATCTGTGATCTCCGAGTCGAGATACTGGAAGGTCAAGGTGATTGTGGTGGAGCCCACACGGCTACTGACAACCTTCCATTGCACATTGGCCAAGTCGGACAATGTGCCATTGCCCAGTGACTGAATTCCCTGATGTGTGCGTGTGAGAGTGACTGTTACTTGACCGGGCGTGCTATGACCATCATCAAATCCAATCCATGAACGGACGACTGGTGAGAGCCGTCCTCCCATTCCCCTTGGGAGATTGCCATTTGCCTGGAACCACTCCATGACGGTAGAGCTATTGGCGGAGCCATCTCCGAAGATCAGAGCACCCAAACCAGCGTTATTAGTGTTTGGAGAAAAGAAGGGGTTGTCACCTAATCTGGCTGATGCGATAAAATCCGCGAATCCATTGAGGTCCACATCCGCACCCGATTCCGCGCCATACCCCAAGAGATCGTCCTCATTGTCACCCCACACTGTCACACTGGCCGTGCCAGTAATAGGGTCGATAAAACTATTGGGGAGAGATGAGGAGCCATTGAGAACATAAACCTTTCCCGCGTTGGCACCTCCATCTGGGTCTGCTTGGATAGCGCCCAGGATCACATCCTCGAATCCGTCTCCGTTGATGTCTCCCGCTGAAACGGAGACACCCATCAGGTCATTTTCGCTTTCCCCCATGATTCGTGTGACAGGGTGACTAGTGGCAGCTAAGTCGATGACCATTGCCTCAAATGAATTCCCACCATAAACCACATACCCCTTGCCCGCATTGGTGTTTCCGGAGGCATTGGCATACATGGCTCCGATAACGACATCATCAAAACCATCACGGTTGACATCTCCTGCCGCCACCGAGCAGCCAGCCAGGTCTTCTGAGGCCTCGCCGAGGATCCGGACCTCACCCACCAAAGGATGGATGGTCCCGCCCGTATTTAGATCAACGATGGATCCTGTTAGGACAGGTATTCCGGGTTTGTTGATTCTGCCGTGGATGACATATACCTCACCTGCCTTGACATTTCCCGCCGGGCTGCCCCCGGCTGCCCCCACAAGCACATCATCGATACCATCACCATTCGTTTCTCCGCTTGCGAGAGCGAAGCCGAACAGATCTCCAGCGTCATCGCCGATAATTCTCGTCTCGCCATAACTTCCGGTGGCATCGGAAAGATCCACACTCGCCAAAGCGGGCACACCGCCATAAATAATGTAGGCCTTTCCGGCGTCTGTATTGATATCACGATCCGCATAGGGAGCCCCCATGAGGACATCGTCAATCCCATCGCCATTGAGATCCCCCACTGCCACCGAAAACCCAGTATTATCGCCCGCTGCTTCACCAAGGACATTGAATCCAACCGCTGGATTGGCGGATCCACTCAGCTCGATGGTTGTTCCGGGAAGAGTGGGGCTGCCGTAGATCACCTGAACTTCACCTGCATCGGTCCTTCCCACTGGATCGCTCTTGGGAATGCCAATAATAACGTCATCGAAACTATCAGCGTTGATATCTCCACAAGCCACCGCGTAGCCCGCTTGATCTCCACTCTGCTTACCGAAAATACGGGTCTCTCCATAGAACCCGGCCGGTTGATTCAGGTCCACGGTTTTAGCGAGTAGCGTGGAGGTGCCATACAGGATGTACACATCTCCCGCGTTGGCTTGGCCATCTGGTTCGGTGCCGGTGGCGCCCAGGATCACATCATCGTAACCATCGCCATTGATGTCCCCGAAAGCGATCCCATTCCCATGGGAGGAGCCGAGGTAATCGTTTTGATTATCGCCATAGATACGCGCCACAGGGGAGGACTCCTGTCCCAGAGGCACATTGAGATCGATAATCGGGGGGAGATCCGCCCGTGTGGGTGAGAAGGTGTAATAAATTCGATCATTAAAGAGTGAGGAAGGGATCGTCGCACGGATTTGATTGCGGTCCATGTCCAGGGTTTGGGAAACTACCTGAAACCAGGGACCAGTGGGATCGCTGGCATGAAAGACACGCAGCCCCCTTTCGTTCATCCCAATTGTTTCCGATGAGAGATACTGAAAGGTCACCGTGGCGGTGGTATAGCCAGTCCGGTCCGAACTGATCTGCCAAAGGACATCGGCTACATCACGTTTGTATGGATCCTTGAAACCAGAGATCGATTCCTTGGAGCGGGTGAGAGTGACAGTTGCCAGGGAAGTATCCGAGCCACCGTTGAACTCAAGCCAGACACGTGCCACCGGAGAGAGACGTCCTCCGACTCCACGCTTGGGCGCTTTTCCTGAACGATAGTACTCCTTGAAATCGGCCACTTGCGCGGTGCCATCGCCGAAGACCACATAAGCCGCCCCGCTGTCGTTATCGTTTCCCAGGTTGGGATTGTCTCCATAGATGGCGGAACCGGCGAAGTCAGTGTAACCATCGCAATCCATGTCCGCTCCGGACTCGGCACCATAGCCGAATAGATCGAAGGCATTCTCGCCCGTGACACGAACTGTTCCCGTGTTGTCCCGCAGGTCCACCAAAGCGGTTCCGGCCAATCTCGAACCATAGACAAGTGTCAGCCTTCCCGCATCCTCGCCCGCCGGGCCATCGCTGGAGATGGAGCCCAGGATGACATCATCTAGGCCGTCTCCATCAGCATCACCCGCCGCCACCGACCAGCCGGCCTGGTCGGATCCCAGCCTCCCCTGGATCAATACAGCAGTGGTCGTGCTGAAGGCCGCTAGGTTGATGTTGGCTCCCGGTAATGAGGATTTGCCATACACCACATAGGTTCCCCCTGTATCGGAGGCACCCACCCTGTCCACGCCCACCGCGCCGATGATCAGATCGTCATACCCATCCGCGTTGACATCTCCCGAACCCATCGACCAGCCCAGGTAATCGCGCTTTTTGCTCCCAAAAATTTCTGTGACAGTGCTGGGGATCGATCCCGTGGAGAGATCGATTGTGGGTCCCAGGGAGGTGGA
>CAZORO010000519.1:0-4110 GCA_964581845.1 uncultured bacterium | reverse complement strand
CGTACTCCAATGCCTCCTCGGCGGACAAGAAGTAATCCCGCTCCGTGTCCTCGGCGATCTTGGTGACCGGCTGGTTGGTGTGATGCGCGAGAATTTCATTGATCCTTTCACGTAGACGCAGGATTTCACGCGCACGGATTTCGATATCGGTCGCTTGCCCCTGAGCACCTCCCATGGGTTGGTGAATCATCACTCTTGCGTTAGGCAAAGCATGACGCTTTCCGGGGTTGCCACCCTTGGCAGGGGTTCCAGCCGCCAGTAAAACGGCAGCCATGCTGGCCGCCATTCCGATGCAGGTGGTGACGATATCCGGTTTGATAAACTGCATTGTGTCATAAATGGCCAGTCCTGCCATGATTGATCCGCCCGGTGAATTGATGTATAGGTTGATATCCTTCTCCGGATCCTCGGCTTGCAGGAACAGGAGCTGTGCGATCACCAGGTTGGCCAGGTAATCATCGATCGGCTCGCCGATAAAGATGATCCGGTCCTTTAGGAGCCTCGAATAGATATCATAGCCCCGTTCACCCCGGTTTGTCTGCTCAACCACCATCGGGATGAGAGGCATCAATCCTTCTCCTGCTCTTCCTCGCCGCCAAGTTCCTCTTCGATATCATTGAGGACCTCCTCGGAGGTTGTGTCTTTTTCCTTTACCTCGAATTCATTGTTCTCGATCAACCAGTCCACCACTTTTGTCCTGAGCAAATTTTCGCGGTAAACACTCTCTAGTCCCTTACGTTCCACCTCAGCCAGGAAACGATCGACATTCTTTTCCTCGCGTGCACGCGCCACCGATTCCATGAAGGAGAAGTAGTCATCATCAGTGACCGTAATATTCTCTTTCTCAGCGATTCTTCCGAGAATCACTTTGCGCTTGGACTCTTGTTCAGCACGGTACATGGTGTTGACTTCAATATCGGACTTTTCTTCGGCGCTGAGAAAGTGATCACTTTCACCCCGCTCCGCCAGCTGGCTTTCTCTATCGTACTTCAAGGTCAAATAATCCACCTGGATGAGCGAGGTGGGTACCGAAACCTCGATGTTTTCGAGCAGGTAGTTCACAATGGCGTTGCGTTTGGACCGGGAAAGAATCATCGACTGATTGAATTGTAACCGTGTCTGGATGGCTTTGCGGTATTGTTCCATCGAATCGTAGCCAAGGTCTTTGGCGTATTCATCATCCAAATCCGGTATAAGACGTTCATTGATCTGTTGAATCCGGGCCTTGACATGGAAGGTGTTGACTCCATCCGGGGTATAGAGCGGATGGTCAGAATCCACCTCAAAATCATACTCGAAACGCTCACCTTTACGGTGGTTCAGGAGTCCCTCATCAAAACCCCTAGGATTCCCGCTATCTCCAAGTGGAGAGACCATCATGCGTGGGTGGGTCAGCCCCTCAAAAAACTCTCCGCCACGGGTGGTGTAGGCATCGATCACCACGATGTCCCCCTCCTTGGTGGGGCGGTCATCCACGGCCACATAGTAGGCGGCGCGTTCACGCTCCGATTCGATGAAGTCTTGAATCATCTGGTCTCTGAAGCTCACGCTTTCCACGGGAAGTTTCAGGCCGGTGTATTGAGGCAGTTCAAAGGGAGGGATCACTTCGACGGTGACATTGAGATCGACAGCCTCGGAGACAGCCTTTTCAGCGAGCTCGCTGAAATCGGGTGGATCGAAAACGGGCTCGCCAACCGCCTTCATCTCCCGCTCCTTGGAGGCATCCACCACCGCCTTATTGACCGCGTCACCAAAGGCTTCCTTACGAATGGTTTTATCGAACCGTAACTCCAGGAATTTGCGAGGAACATGGCCCTTACGAAAGCCTGGAAGCACAGCTTCCTTCCCCAGCTCTCCATAGGCCTCTTCCCGCTCGACCTCGAGGTCAGTTGGCTCAATTTGCAGGGTGAGCTTCCTCTTGGTCGGGCTCACTTCCTCTATATTCAATACCTTCATTCCTGGTCCTCCATGGGGGCTTTCCGCCTCCGTCTTTTGAGAACAACACTTGAGTGCATAGTATACATAATCCAGGATGGTTTGTAGATTACCGGGACCTGTGAACCACCAGTGGATTGGCACCTTCCGCCAATGGCAACGCTACTGGAGCCCCTTCCAGAATCGACTGATAGGCCGCCATCAACACCTCGGTGGATTGGACACCAGATTCAACACCGCTGGAGGGGGTGATGTCTTCTTCAATGGCTTGGATCAATTGCTCCACCGATCCCATGGCCAGCGCGCCGGATGCAAAGGCCGCGTAATCCTGGGCCACATGATTCCTTGTGACTAACTGGGCCGAGGGGTCGATGTGCAAGACCTGATGCTCAAAGTTGATTGTCAGGGAGTTACTGTGATGTGACTCTCCCTCCAATTGTTGCTTTCCCACCTCGAGAAAAGCATAAAAATCTCCGTAATCGAGGATGATCTGTCCGAAATTCTCGACACCGGCGGCCAGGTACACATCCCATGTCTTGCGCCATTTTGCCTGAACTGATCTGGGCTGTCCAAATAAAGCCACCGCGTAATCGATGGCGTAACAGCCCATGTTGGTCATCTCGCCGCCGCCCGATTTCGACGCCGGATCCAACCGTTCCGGCCAGATGGACTTGAGATCAAAATTCATGGCGAAGTTCATCCCGAACAGGTGATGGTAACCCAGGACCTGGCCATGCTTGCCAGCATGAACCTCCTCCAGGAGACGGGCAAACACAGGAACCGAACGGACCATGGGGATGTCATGGACAAGCCAAACGTGGTTTTCTTTGACCGCTTTTTCAATCCGGCGGGCATTGTCGAGACTGTCGCAGAAAGGTTTGTTCAAGAAGATGTGCTTTCCGGATTTAGCGGCGCGTTCCACCATCTCCGCCTTGTCGCAAGGATCGCAGGTGATCGCCACGAAATCCACGGAGGGAGAGGAAATCACCGCCTCGTAGGAGGCCGCCAGAGGGGCCCCCAGCGTTTCCTGGAGTTCCTTGGCACGGCGTGGCTCCTGTTCGTAAGCGGCGATCACCCGTGTATCCGGTCTGGATTTGAACATCGCACAAATCCCGGCCCCATGGGTGCAGCAGTTCCCAAGAACACCCACTCCATAGACACGCATCAGTTGTCCCCTTTCTTCCCCAGCCAAGGACCAAGGACCAAGGCCAGCGCATATCAGTGTGAGAACCAGAAATTCCGGAAAAACACGCATGATTATTCTCCCAACCACTTTCCAGTGAGATTACCAGGCAGGATAGCCTGTAGAATGGCCTGAACAAGGCTGTCAGCCGAATCCTCCAATCAGCTTGAAGGAAATGTATCCAACCCGCATGGTAGAGTGTGAAAAGGAGGTTGTGAGATGAGAGTATTCCTGTATCTGATGCTGCTTGGATTCCTTGTGGTGGTTCTCAATGTCTCACACGCCAAAGAGATTCACCTGCGCGTGGCCACATATAACATGCAAGGACTGGCTGTTGGCATTGAGCATGAAGGGAATCGCTTGTTCCATCTGCGTGAGGTTATCCGGCGGTTGGATGCTCATATTATCGGGATTCAAGAAGTGGATAACCGTAGCGCGCTGGAGAGGGTCTTCGATCCCCAGCATTGGAGTTTGTTCATCGACGATGACAGCGATGACCATCAGGACCTTGCCCTGGCGGTGAGACGGCCGTTGTTGATTTCATGGCAAGGACTGCAAGGACTTGATGCAGGTAATGCCGATTTCCTCTTTGAAGGAAGAGTGTTCGAGTCCGCTTTTCCCAACCGCAGGGACCTTCTTTTTGCGAATATCCGGATGCCGGGTGAACCATGGACCCTGCGGGTGTATGTCCATCATGCCAAATCACGAAAGGATGGCCGCGCCTTAACCGAACCTCGGCGTATTCAGGCTTCCCAGCTGATTCTCAAAGAGCTCAAGAAACTTCCCCAAAACTCATTGTTCATCCTGCTGGGTGACTTCAATGACACCCCGGATGATCAATCGCTCAACATTCTAGAGACAGGGAACCTCAATGCCCCCGCTGAAATGGAGGAGAAGGTGGGCCCCTTCCTGGTAAACCTCGCGGAACCACTGATTCTCCGGGACCATGTCAGTCAAGGAAGGACTCAGCGTAATATCAAAAACGGGAGAAT